>NZ_JBMDKB010000097.1:0-334 GCF_057809495.1 Allobosea sp. FG18 | reverse complement strand
GGGCGAAAAACGCTTGCCCAGCGAGCAAAATCAGGCGATCTTGAAGTCAAGCGGCAGGCCACTTGGGGAATGTCGGGTTCAAACGGAAGAACAGACACATGCCGCGCCAGCCGATCATGCCGACGAAAACGGCCCTTGCCCTCGTCATGGGCCTGGGCCTGATGAGTGCTGCGCCTGCCTGGGCGCAGGAACTGACCGTCGTCTCCTTCGGCGGTTCCTATCAGGAGGGCCAGAGCAAGGCGCTCTTCCAGCCTGCTGCCAAGGCGCTGGGCATCAAGATCAAGGAGGAGACCTATACCAGCATCGCGGACCTGCGCCTCAAGGTGAAGGCCGG
>NZ_JBMDKB010000096.1:0-339 GCF_057809495.1 Allobosea sp. FG18 | reverse complement strand
GCGGGAATTCCAGATATTGCGACTGGGAAAAGGACATCGGGATGACGATCAGCGTGGGTATGGCCAGGAAGGCCAGCACCAGCGCGCCGACCGCATAGAGCCAGAGCCGCGCGCCGTGGCTGATCTGCGTATCGCTCGCGGGACGATCGAGCCAGCTCATCTCAGTGCCCCGCCCCGAACAGACCGGCCCCGCGCGACAGCCGCGCCGCGAGCACGAGCACGACCAGCGTGATCACCAGCAGCACGACGCCAAGCGCGCTCGCCGCGCCCCAGTTGAAGAAGAGTTCGATATCGTTGGCGATGCGGTTCGAGACCATCGTCACCTTGCCGCCGCCGAGC
>NZ_JBMDKB010000095.1:0-360 GCF_057809495.1 Allobosea sp. FG18 | reverse complement strand
GCTCATGGAGCTGGCGCAACTCGATCTGCATGCGCTCGCGCAGCTGCTTGTCGAGTGCCGAAAGCGGCTCGTCCATCAGGATGATGCGCGGCTCGAAGACGATGGCGCGCGCGAGCGCGACGCGCTGGCGCTGGCCGCCGGACAACTGGTCGATGCGGCGGCTGCCGAAGCCGCCGAGCTGGAACATCTCCAGGGCCGCCTCGACGCGACGTGCCGCCTCGGCCGCCGGCACGCGCCGCAATCGCAAGGGAAAGCCGACATTGCGGGCGACATCCATATGCGGAAACAGAGCGTAATTCTGGAAAACCATGCCGATCTCGCGCTTGTGCGGCGCGAGGCGCACGACCTCGCGCTCGCCGA
>NZ_JBMDKB010000094.1:0-411 GCF_057809495.1 Allobosea sp. FG18 | reverse complement strand
CCGCGATATGCGGCTTCAATTCGCGGATCTTCTTGATCGCGCGCTCGATGCCGCCCGGTTGCGAGAGAACCTCATAGACCTTGTTGGCGGGAACACCGTCGGCCATCAGGGCCGGCTCCAGCGCGCCGGCCACGCCCTTGCGATAGGAGCGCTTGCCGGGGAATTTCTTGACGTCCCAGAAGTCGGCCCAGCTCTGCGGGCCGTTCTGGCCGTAGGTCTTGGTGTTCCAGGCGAGCACGGTCGAGAGCACGTCGCCGCCGACGCAATAATCCTGCGCCGTGCCGGGCAGGAAATTCGAGGTGTCGATGACCTTGTAGTCGAGCTTCTCGAGGATGCCCTCGGCGCCGGCGCGGGCGGCGCTGCCGGAGCCGCTGGCGACCACGTCCCAGGTCACGGCGCCGGCCTTCACCT
>NZ_JBMDKB010000093.1:0-420 GCF_057809495.1 Allobosea sp. FG18 | reverse complement strand
TGCGCCTCAAGGTGAAGGCCGGCGCCGTGACCTGGGACGTGGTCGCCAGCGGCTCGGGCAGCGCCGCCCGCGCCGGGGCCGAGGGCATCCTCGAGAAGCTTGACTACAAGGTCATCGACACCTCGAACTTCCTGCCCGGCACCAAGCAGGACTATTGCGTCGGCGGCGACGTGCTTTCGACGGTGCTCGCCTGGAACACCAAGACCTATGGCCAGAACGGGCCGCAGAGCTGGGCGGATTTCTGGGACGTGAAGAAATTCCCCGGCAAGCGCTCCTATCGCAAGGGCGTGGGCGGCGCGCTGGAGCCTGCGCTGATGGCGGATGGCGTCCCGGCGAACAAGGTCTATGAGGTCTTGTCCCAGCCCGGCGGCATCGAGCGCGCGATCAAGAAGATCCGCGAATTGAAGCCGCATATCGCGG
>NZ_JBMDKB010000092.1:0-479 GCF_057809495.1 Allobosea sp. FG18 | reverse complement strand
CGCAATACCAGGCCGAGTTCACGAAATACATCACCTACGGCCCGACCAACAAGAAGGCCTATGACGGCGGTGCGATCGATGCGGCCTATGCCAAGACCCTGCCGTCCCATCCCGACAATGCCGGCAAGCAGCTGACGATCGACCTGGACTGGTACATCAAGTTCGAGGCTGAGGCCTCCTCCGCCTACCAGAACATGCTGACCGAATGAGACTGGCCGGCGATCACGAGCGGCCGCGCGATGCGGCCGCTTCCGGGCCGGGTTCCGCGACGGCCTTAGCCATCGCGGTCCGGCGGCTGAGCAAGGCCTATGGTGCGGTGCCGGTGCTGGACGAGATCGATCTCGACGTCCGGCCCGGCGAATTCCTGACCCTGCTCGGCCCCTCCGGCTCGGGCAAGACGACGCTCTTGATGGCGATCGCCGGTTTCCTGCGGCCCGACAAGGGCTCGATCCGCTTCGGCGAGCGCGAGGTCGTGCGCC
>NZ_JBMDKB010000091.1:0-489 GCF_057809495.1 Allobosea sp. FG18 | reverse complement strand
GCTCGACCTCCATCTGGCCCAAGGCCCCGAGAACGTTGAACATGAAGCGGCCCGCCGGGCTGGTCGTATCGAAGCCCTCGGTGATCGACTTCAGGCCGATCTCGCGCGCCCGCAGGTCTTCGGCAACATCGAGCAGGTGGCGGATCGAGCGGGCCAACCTGGACAGGCTGTACACGACGATCACATCACCTGGACGAACATGATCGAGTGCCCGCCGGAGTTCAGGTCGATCTGCCTTCAGGCCGCTCGCCGTCTCGACGAAGATGCGCTCGCACCCGGTCGCCGTCAGCGCATCGATCTGCAAGGCATGGTCCTGAGAAAATCCCGAAACGCGCGCGTACCCGATCTGCATCCCGCCTCCCTCGCAAAACTCGTCGAGATGACGCTCTCACGGGTCCGGGGTTTTGCAATCGAATTTTGCGACACCGTCTGCTGCGAAATCCCTCGACGATCACCCCGCCATCAGCAGCGTCGCGGAAACGACCGTTT
>NZ_JBMDKB010000090.1:0-532 GCF_057809495.1 Allobosea sp. FG18 | reverse complement strand
GCACGGGCTGCGCGAAGACCGGCCTGGGTACGCTCGCGGAGAAGCTCGACCTCCATCTGGCCCAAGGCCCCGAGAACGTTGAACATGAAGCGGCCCGCTGGGCTGGTCGTGTCGAAGCCCTCAGTGATGCTCTTCAGGCCGATCTCTCTCGCCCGCAGGTCTTCGGCGACATCGAGCAGGTGCCGGATCGAGCGGGCCAACCGCGACAACGAGTAGATCGTGATCACGTCGCCTGGGCGGGCATGGTCGAGCAACTTCTTCAGTTCGGGACGGTCCGCCTTCAAGCCCGAGGCCGTCTCGATGTAAAGCTTCTCGCATCCGGCTGCCGTCAGCGCGTCGATCTGCAAGGCATGGTCCTGCGACGCTTGTGAACATCGCGCGTACCCGATCTGCATCCAGCCTCCCTCGCAAAACTCATCGCGAGGAGGTTCTCATGAGAAAGAGGTTTTGCAATCGAATTGTGCGACACCGTCGTCAGCAGAATCCCCCACGATCTCGCCCACATCACGTGCCTCGCGGAAACGACCGTTTG
>NZ_JBMDKB010000009.1:0-203999 GCF_057809495.1 Allobosea sp. FG18 | reverse complement strand
AGAGGCGGTCCACCGTCTCGTTGATCGCGCCCTTCAGGTCGGCGAAGCGGCCGCGATAGCCCGTCTCGATCCGGTTGGTCAGGTCGCCGCCCGCGATCGCCGACAGGGCCCCGGCGAATTCCGTCGTCGCGCCGTCAACGACCGCGTTGATCTCGTTGATGCCGGCGACCAGCCGCTGCATCTGCTCGTCGGCATCGTCGATCTGCAGGCGCGCCGAGAAATCACCGGCCGCGGCCGCGGCGACGACCTCGCCGACATCCGAGACCACCGCTTCCATCGACTGCGCCCGGGCGAGGCGCGCGGCCGCGGCGGCGCGCTCCTGCTCCTGCAGCAAGGCGACCTGCTCGGTGCTCTGGCGCAGAACGGAGACGGCACGCGCCATGGCGCCGATCTCGTCCGGACGCTCGGAATGGGGGACATTGACGCTGGTATCGCCAGCGGTCAGCTTATCCATGACCTGGCTGAGGTCGAGGATCGGGCGGGTGATCGAGCGCTGCGCGAAGACGAGCGCGACACCGACCGAAACCAGAAGCGTCGTCAGCAGGATGATCGGCATCAGCCACTGCACCTGCCGGGTGAAGGCGGTCGCCTCGTCGCCAACCATGATGCTGGCCTTCTCCACGCGCTGGCTGAAGCTGATCAGCAGATCGTTCAGGGCTTTGCGGTTGGCGCGGTTGGCCTCGTTGTTGCCCTGCTCATTTGCCGCCGCGGGCGAAAATTCGCGCCCGAGCCGAGCGGTCTCGGTCCGGAAGACGATGAATTCATCGACCGCCTTGGCGATCTGATCGACGACTGCGCGCTCTTCCGCCGGAGCAACCTTCTTCAGATCGGCGGTGAACTTGCGCAGCGCCGGGAAGCGATCCTCGATGCCCTTGGCGTAGGTCGCGGCTTCCTGCGGATTCTTCGCCATGTAGACGCCACGCGATTCCATGACGACGGCCGTGACGATGCCGTTGATGCGCTGGGTCTGCAGCGCGACACTGGCCTGGATATCGGAACGGTTGTTCAGATCGTCGGCCTTGTGCAGGCCATAGATGCTGATGATCGCCGACAGGATGGCGCCGGCGGCGACAATGGCCAGCATGGCGAGGATTTTCAGGCGGATGGATTTCATGAATGGCGTCCCGAGGCGGGCCCCCCACAACGGAAGCCGTTCTAAACCCGACCCTTGCGCAACAATCATAAAAAACTGCTTAAAAGTTTAGCACTTTGGCAAGTTCCGCTTCTGCTGCCGCTGCGTTGCCGAATGCGAACGACTTTCTCGTAGCAAGAGCTCGCTCATCATCACTACAGTTGCCGCTGCATCACGAAAGCTGACATTCGCCTCCGATAATCCATGATGACTCGGCTTATGATTCACGTTCGGCCCCTGGCCTGCTGGGGTGGCCTGCCGGCCTGCCCCTTGATAGAGCCGCCTCGCCTGAACATGTTTGACGTCATCCGCCGCCCCGTCCCGATCTCCGGTTAGCCATCCCATGTCCGAAAACAGCAATGCCCCCGTGATGCACGCCACGACCATCCTGATGGTGCGCAAGGGTGGGCGCGTCGTCATTGGCGGCGACGGCCAGGTCTCGCTCGGCCAGACCATCATGAAGGGCAATGCCCGCAAGGTCCGCCGCCTCGCCAAGGGCGATGTGATCGCGGGCTTCGCCGGCGCCACCGCCGATGCCTTCACGCTGTTCGAGCGCCTCGAGAAGAAGCTCGAGCAATATCCGACCCAGTTGCTGCGCGCCTGCGTCGAGCTCGCCAAGGACTGGCGCACCGACCGCTATCTGCGCCGGCTGGAGGCGATGCTGCTTGTCGCCGACAAGGAGGTTTCGCTCCTGATCTCCGGCACCGGCGACGTGCTGGAGCCTGAAGCGAGCGAGCACGGCGCGGTGATGGCGATCGGTTCCGGCGGTAATTATGCGCTCTCGGCGGCGCGCGCGCTGATCGATGTCGAGCCCGATGCCGAAGCGATCGTGCGCAAGGCGATGAAGATCGCCGGCGATATCTGCGTCTACACCAACCATTCGCTCGTCATCGAGACGCTCGAAGCGGCCTGACGTTCCCACCAGGCCCGTTCACCGGATACAGCACCGCAATGACCAGCTTTTCCCCTCGCGAGATCGTCTCGGAACTCGACCGCTTCATCGTCGGCCAGAGGGACGCCAAGCGCGCCGTCGCCATCGCCCTGCGCAACCGCTGGCGCCGCCAGCAGCTCGAAGGGCCGCTTCGCGAGGAGGTTTCGCCGAAGAACATCCTGATGATCGGGCCGACCGGCTGCGGCAAGACCGAGATCGCCCGCCGGCTCGCCAAGCTCGCCAACGCGCCCTTCCTGAAGGTCGAGGCGACCAAGTTCACCGAGGTCGGCTATGTCGGCCGCGACGTCGAATCGATCGTGCGCGATCTCCTTGAAGTCGCGATCGCCCTCGTGCGCGAGAGCCGGCGCAAGGATGTTCAGGCCAAGGCCCATGTCGCGGCCGAGGAGCGCGTGCTCGATGCCCTCGTCGGCGCCAATTCCAGCCAGGCGACGCGCGATTCCTTCCGTCGCAAGCTGCGCGCCAACGAGCTCGACGACAAGGAGATCGAGGTCGAGATGACGGCAGGTAGCAGCGCGTCTGCGCCGATGTTCGAGGTTCCCGGCATGCCCGGCGCCTCGATCGGCGCGATCAACCTCTCCGACATGCTCGGCAAGGCCTTCGGCCAGAAGGGCAAGCCCAAGCGCGTGCTGGTCAAGGATGCCTACCAGCCGCTGCTGGCGGAGGAGAGCGACAAGCTGATCGATCAGGATGCGATCATCCAGGCCGCGATCCGCGAGGTCGAGGAGAACGGCATCGTCTTCCTCGACGAGATCGACAAGATCTGCGCCCGCGAGGGCAAGGGCGGCGCCGACGTCTCGCGCGAAGGCGTGCAGCGCGACCTGCTGCCGCTGATCGAGGGCACGACGGTCGCGACCAAGCATGGCGCCGTGAAGAGCGACCACATCCTCTTCATCGCGTCCGGCGCTTTTCACGTCTCGCGGCCTTCCGATCTGCTGCCGGAATTGCAGGGCCGTCTGCCGATCCGCGTCGAGCTCAACCCGCTCGACATCGAGGATTTCAAGCGCATCCTGACCGAGACCGAGGCGAGCCTGATCAAGCAGTCGGTGGCGCTGATGGCGACCGAGGAGGTCAGCGTGACCTTCACGCCCGACGCGATCGACGCCATCGCCCGGATCGCCGTCGAGGTGAATTCCACGGTCGAGAATATCGGCGCCCGCCGGCTTCAGACCGTGATCGAGCGCATTCTCGACGAGATCTCCTTCACGGCGCCGGATCGTTCCGGAGAGGCCGTGACGATCGACGCCGCCTATGTCGAGGCCCGCATCGGCGACCTCGCCAAGAATGCCGACCTGAGCCGGTTCATTCTCTGATGGAGAAGCCGGCGGCATCGGCGCCGGAATCGTCCCGTCTCGCACGCGATTCCGCTGTCGTTGGCGCGGCCACGATCGCCTCACGCCTGCTCGGCTTCGCCCGCGACGTGCTGATCGCGCGCCTGCTCGGTGGCGGGCCGGTTGCCGATGCCTTCCTGGCGGCTTTGCGATTGCCCAATCTCGTCCGGCGCGTCCTTGGCGAGGGCGGGCTGAATGCGCCCTTCGTGCCGCTCTATCTCGCCATCAAGGGCGAGCGCGGCGAGGTGGCGGCGCGCGGCTTTGCAGGCGAGGCGGCCGGGCAGGTCGGCCTGCTGCTGCTGGTGCTCGTCGGCCTGGGCGAATTGTTTGCGCCCTGGCTGGTGCTCGGCCTCGCCGGCGGCTTCGCCGACGCGCCGGAAACCCTGGCGCTGGCGGCGTCCTACACGCGGCTGATGCTGCCCTTCCTGTTCCTGACGACGCTGGCAGCCATGCTGGCGGCGCTTCTCAATGCGGAGAAGCGCTTCGCCGTCGCGGCCTTGGCTCCGGCCCTGATGAACGCGATCCTGCTTGTCGTGCTCCTGCTGCTGCACGCGAAGGGTGCGCCGCCGGAAACCGGCGCGCGCTGGCTCGCGCTCTGCACCAGCCTGACCGGCCTCGCCCATCTCGGGATGATCCTGCTGGCGCTGCGCGGTCCCGGCCTGCCGCGTCCGAGCCTGCGCTGGTCGCCGGACATGACGCGGTTCGTCCGCACGGGCGGCGCGACCTTGCTTGCCGCTTCCGCCGCACAGCTCGTCCTGCTGGTCGCGACGCAGATCGCATCGATCGGTCCGGGCGCCGTTGCCGCGCTCTACTATGCCGACCGCGTCTTCCAGCTCCCGCTCGGCTTCGTCGGCGTCGCGATGGGCACCGTCGTATTGTCCGACATGGCGCTGACTGCGAACCGGGAAGGTCCTGACGCCATGTTGGGGCAAGCTCTGGCGCTGGGCCTCGCGCTTGCCCTGCCGGCTGCGACGGCGCTCGTCGCCCTGGCCGAGCCGATCGTCTCGGCGCTGTTCGAATATGGCCGCTTCGATGCCGCTGATCGCGGTCGCACGGCTGCGGCGCTCGCCGCCTTCGGCTACGGCCTGCCCTTTGCGATCGCCGCAAAGGTCTTCGGCCAGGTCTATTTCGCCCGTCGCGCCCCGCGCCTCCCTCTGATCTCCGGCGGCCTCGCGGTGCTGGTTGCTGCGCTGATCGGCTTCTGCTTCGCTCATGAGGGTAATGCTGCGGGGATGGCGGCGCTCGCCGCGACATTCGCCTTCGTGGCGCAGGCTGCCCTGCTTGGCGGGGCGCTGCTGTGCGACGGCATCTGGCGTCCGAGCGTGAGCAGCTTGCGGCCGATCGCCGCCAGCCTCGCGGCCAGCGCGATCATGCTCGCCGTGCTCGAACTGCTGCTCAGGCTGCTGGCCGGACCTCTGGCCTTCGATCAGCCGGCCTTGCACCGGGTCGGAGCGCTCAGCCTGCTCTGCCTTGCGGGGCTCGCGACCTATGGCGCCGCGGGCTGGACGCTGGGTGCCTTCGGTGCTCTCCCCTTGCGCAAGCGGCGGGGTTGAGCCAGAAGCGCCGCTTCCCTTCTCCATCGTGACGGCGGAGTGCCCCATGTCGGGTTTTCATCAGCGCGTATTCTCAGGCATGCAGCCGACCTCGACGCTGCATCTCGGCAATTATCTGGGCGCGCTGACCAACTGGGTCGCGATGCAGGATACGCATGAGTGCATTTACTGCGTCGTCGACATGCACGCGATCACGATGTGGCAGGACCCGGCCGATCTGAAGCGCGCCATCCGCGAGGTCACGGCCGCCTATATCGCGGCGGGCGTCGATCCCAAGCGCAGCGTCATCTTCAACCAGAGCCAGGTGCCGGGCCATGCCGAGCTTGCCTGGGTGTTCAACTGCGTCGCCCGCCTCGGCTGGTTGAACCGCATGACCCAGTTCAAGGAGAAGGCCGGCAAGGACCGCGAGAACGCCTCGGTCGGCTTGTATGCCTATCCGAACCTGATGGCGGCCGACATTCTGCTCTACAAGGCGACGCATGTGCCTGTCGGCGAAGACCAGAAGCAGCATCTGGAGCTGACCCGCGACATCGCCCAGAAATTCAACAACGACTTCGGCCCGCAGATCGCCGAACGCGGCCTCGGCACGGGCGAACTCGGTTTCTTTCCGCTGCCAGAGCCGATGATCCAGGGCCCGGCGCCGCGCGTCATGAGCCTGCGCGACGGCACCAAGAAGATGTCGAAATCGGACGCTTCCGATTATTCGCGCATCAACCTGACCGATGATGCCGAGGGCATCGCCCAGAAGATTCGCAAGGCCAAGACCGATCCGGAGGCGCTGCCCTCCGAGGAGAAGGGGCTGGAAGGCCGGCCTGAGGCGGAGAACCTCGTCGGCATCTATGCCGGCCTCTCCGGCATCTCGAAGGACGCTGTGCTCAAGCAGTTCGGCGGCGGCCAGTTCTCCGGCTTCAAGGCGGCGCTGGTCGATCTCGCGGTCGAGAAGCTTGCGCCCATCGCCGGCGAGATGCGCCGCCTGCTGGCGGACCCGAAGCACATCGACGACATTCTCGGCGCGGGCGCCGATCGGGCCGATGCGATCGCCGCCCCGATAATGCGCGAGGTCAAGGACATCGTCGGCTTCGTGCGGAGCCGGTGACGTAAGGGTGCACTTGCGCCGGGGTGCCGGCGCAGGCCACCATGCCCGTCCCTGAAGCGGCGGCAGGACAGTTCATGGTCAAGAGACGGCGGTCCTACGAGACGGGCCATCGCCCGAAATTCCTCGCCGTGGTCGACGGCAGCGAGGAATGCGCCAAGGCGATTCGCTTCGCCGCGCGCCGTTGCGCCCGCGTCGGCGCCTCGATCGTCCTGCTCGGCGTCGCCACCCCGCCCGAGCATGAGACCTGGCTCGGCGTCGGCGAGGTGATGCTGGCCGAAGCCCAGGCCGAGGCCGAGAAGCGCCTTGAAACCGCGGCCGCAGCGGTGCGGACGCTGGCCGGGCTCGAACCGGAGAAGGTCGTGCGTGTCGGCAACAAGGCCGACGAGCTCGTCAAGCTGATCGAAGAGGACGAGGATATCTCGCTGCTCGTGCTCGCAGCCGGGACGAGCAGCAAGGGGCCCGGCCCGCTCGTCTCGGCGCTCGCGGGCAAATCCTCGGCGAGCTTCCCGATCCCCGTTGCCATCGTGCCCGGCCATCTGGAAGACGAGGAGATCGACGCCCTCGCCTGAGGCGACGACCTGCGATTCCATGCCGCTGGAATGATTCCAGCCGGCGGCTTATATCGGAGCCAGGAACGGCGACCTTGAATCGCCGGTACCGGAGGCAAGTCCATGTTCATCCAGACCGAAGCCACGCCGAATCCGGCGACACTCAAGTTTCTTCCCGGCCGCGCCGTCATGCCCGATGGCACGCTCGACCTGCGCGATGTCACGGATGCCGAGCGTTCGCCGCTGGCTCAGCGCCTGTTCGGCGTGTCCGGCGTGTCCGGCGTCTTCCTCGGCTCCGATTTCATCACCGTCACCAAGTCGGACGGCGAATGGCCGCATCTCAAGCCCGCGATCCTCGGCGCGATCATGGAGCATTTCATGTCGGGCGCCCCGGTCCTCGCTGCCGGCTCGGCCGCCGATGTGATCGAGGAGGGCGAGTTCTTCGACCCCGCCGATGCGCAGACCGTCGAGACGATCAAGGACCTGCTCGAAACCCGCATCCGCCCGGCGGTGGCCGGCGATGGCGGCGACATCACCTTCCGCGGCTATCGCGACGGCACGGTCTATCTCGCAATGAAGGGCTCCTGCTCGGGCTGCCCCTCCTCGACTGCGACGCTGAAGCACGGCATTCAGAACCTGCTGCGCCACTTCCTGCCGGATGTGCGCGAAGTCGAAGCCATCTGAGCAAAGCGGAACTGTTGGTGACGATGAGCCGGGCCTTTCGCGGAATGACATCCTGATGCGCATTCTCGCGATCGATACCGCGCTCGGCGCCTGCTCGGCCTGCGTGTTGGATACCGCCGACATGGCGAAGCCACTGGCGATCGAGCAGATCGCCATGGATCGCGGCCATGCCGAGGCGCTGATGCCGCTGGTCGAGCGTGTCATGAAGGATGTCGAGGGCGGCTTCGGCTCGCTCTCGCGCGTCGCCGTGACCGTCGGCCCCGGCAGCTATACCGGCTTGCGCGTCGGCGTCAGCGCGGCCCGCGCTATTGCCTTCGCCGCCGGCATCCCGGCGGTCGGGGTCACCACGGTCGCGGCCTGTGCCGCGCCCCTGATCGGGCGCGAATCGGGCCGGGTTATCGCCGCCGCGCTCGATGCCAAACACGGCCAGGTCTGGTTCCAGGCTCTTACGGCCGAGGGTAAGCCGCTGGCCTCGCTCCGGCAGGTCAGCTATCGCGACGCGGCCCGTGCCATCGGCGCAGGACCGGTCAGCCTCGTCGGGTCCTCGGCGCTCGCCGTCGCCAACGAAGCCTGGGCGATCGGTCTCGACGCGTTGGTGATCGACGATGCCAAGGCGCCCGATATCGCCTGGGTCGCCCGGCTCGGCTTCATCGCCGATCCCGAAAGCGCGCCGCCCCGCCCGCTCTACCTGAAGGCGCCCGAGACGACGCCGCAGGACAAAGCCCGCCTGCCGCGCCGGTGAGCGCATCCCCCAAATGGTGGTTGCCGCTTCGTCGGCCTGTGCGAACAGGCGGCATGGATTGGCTACGCAAATTGCTTCACCCTGATTCGGCACCGCCGCGCACGATGCGGCTCGATGCGGGCCACGCCCTTGATGTCGCGACGCTGCATCATCGCGGCGGCTTCGCCCGCGGCTGGGAGCCGGCCGAATGCGCGGCGCTGATTGCCGATGCAGCGGTTGTCGCCGATGGCGTCTTCAGTGGCGACGGCCACCACCCCGAAGGCTTCGTCATCTCCCGCAAGGCTGCCGACGAGGCGGAGATTCTCAGCATCGTGGTCGCGCCCACCCGCCGCAACGGCGGCTTTGGCCGCGCGCTTCTGGCGGCGCATCTCGCCCGGCTGGCCGAGGCGGGCGCGATCCATGTCTTCCTCGAGGTCGAGGACGGCAACCTGCCGGCGGAGCGACTCTACCGCCATTTCGGCTTTCGCGAGGTCGGGCGGCGCAAGGGCTACTACCCCAAGCCCGACGGCACCCGTGCGACCGCGATCGCGATGCGGCTCGATCTCGCGTGACAAGCCGGCGCAATCGCGCCATTGACGACATTCTGAATCCCCAATGAGACCGCCGCTCCACCGATGATCGGACCCGCCTCAGCATGAACGGACTCCGCTTCGGTGCGCTCGCCCGCCTGGCGATGCTGTGCACGGGCACGCTCGGGCTCGTCCTCGCCCAGCTCGTCGTGATGCGGGTCATGCCCTCGCGGCGGGGGGCCTTGCCGCTGCGCTTCCATCGCCTGACCTGCTGGTGCCTCGGCGTCCGGCGGCAGGTGCGAGGGGCTCCGCCGCCGGCCGGAACCGGGGCGCTGATCGTCGCCAACCACGTCTCCTGGCTCGATATCGGCGTGATCGGTGCCGAGCGCGAATTGGCCTTCGTCGCCAAGAGCGAGGTCGGCGAATGGCCGGTGGTCGGCTTCCTCGCCAATCTCCAGCGCACGCTCTATCTCGACCGCCAGCGCCGCAGCGCGACCGCGGGCATGGCCGCCACCATGGGCGCGCGCATCGCCAATGGCGAGGAGGTCGTGCTCTTCGCCGAGGGGACGACCGGCGACGGCACGCGCATCCTGCCCTTCCGCTCCTCCCTGCTCGGCGCCGCGCATCAGGCGATGGGCGACGCCACGGCGGATGTGACGGTCTATCCGCTGACCATCACCTATACCGGCTGGCAGAACCTGCCGGGCGGACGCAACGGGCGGGCGGCGCTCGCCTGGTACGGCGATACCGAGCTCTGGCCGCATCTGAAGCATGTGCTGGAATGCGGCGCGATCGATGTCGAGCTGGTCTGGGGTGAACCGATCGTGATGGGCCGGGCGACCTCGCGCAAGGAAGCGACGCGGCTGGCCGAAGCATCCGTTCGCAAGGCCCGCCAGCGGGCCGTCACCGGCCGCGCGGAGGCGTGACCCCGGCTGGTCCGCCACTTGCTTATCCTGCCCCTGCGTCTTGCGGCCGTTCCCAAGGCGTCCGATCCGCAGTAAAGAATGCGCTTTGGAGACCCGATCCGCACCGATGAAGAAAGTCCATATCAAGTCTTTCGGCTGCCAGATGAACGTCTATGACGGGCAGCGCATGGCCGACATCCTGAGCCATCAGGGCTATGAGGAGACGGCGACGCCGGAGGGCGCGGACCTCATCCTGCTGAACACCTGCCATATCCGCGACCGGGCGGTGCAGAAGGTCTATACCGAGCTCGGCAAGCTGCGCGACATCAAGAAGGCGCAAGGCGCCGAAGGCCAGGAGACGAAGATCGTCGTCGCCGGCTGCGTCGCGCAGGCTGAGGGCAGCGAAATCCAGCGCCGCCAGCCCGCCGTCGATCTCGTGGTCGGGCCGCAGGCCTATCACCGTCTGCCGGAGCTTCTGGCCGAGGCCGGCAAGCGCCGTGTCGTCGATACCGACCTGCCGGTCGAGGACAAGTTCGGCTTCCTCCCGGCGCCGAAGCGCCAGGCCATTCTGGCGCGCGGCGTCTCGGCCTTCGTCACCGTGCAGGAAGGCTGCGACAAGTTCTGTGCCTTCTGCGTCGTGCCCTATACGCGCGGCGCCGAATTCTCGCGGCCGGTCGCGCAGATCATGGCCGAGGTCGAGCGCCTCGCCGAGGCCGGCGTGCGCGACGTCACCCTGATCGGCCAGAACGTCAACGCCTATCATGGCGAGGGGCCGGACGGTGCCGTCTGGAGTCTGGCGCGCCTGATGCATCGCGTTGCCGAGGTGCCGGGCATCGTCCGCATCCGTTATACGACCAGCCACCCCAGAGACATGGACGACGACCTGATCGCGGCCCATCGCGATCTGCCGCAGGTCATGCCTTTCCTGCATCTGCCGGTGCAGGCGGGCTCGGACCGCATCCTCGCCGCGATGAACCGCAAGCACACCGGCGACGAATATCGCCGCCTGATCGAACGCATCCGCGAGGCCCGGCCCGATATCGCGCTGTCCTCGGATTTCATCGTCGGCTTCCCCGGCGAGACCGATGCCGATTTCGAGGACACGATCCGTCTCGTCGACGAGATCGGCTTCGCCTCCAGCTATTCCTTCAACTATTCGCCCCGCCCCGGCACACCGGCGGCCGATCTCGAAGCGCAGGTGCCGCGCGAGTTGATGAACGAGCGGCTCTATCGCCTGCAGGAGCGCATCGAGCATCACCGGCAGGCCTTCAACCGGGCCATGGTCGGACGAACGGTGGATGTCCTCCTGGAAAGGGCGGGACGCTATCCCGGACAGCTTGCCGGCAAGTCGCCCTATCTGCAGGCTGTGCAGATCGAGAGCGACGCGAATCAGATCGGCGACATCGTGCGGGTGGTGATCGAGAAGACGAGCACGAATTCTCTGTTCGGCCGGCTGGCTGAGCCGGGCGAGACGGATGGAAAGGGGCTGGCCGCTTGAGCGCGTCGGGGCTCGTCACCATTTGCGAGGGACGGGCGCCGGCCTGTCATCAGGCTGAGATTGTTGCGTCCGGTTATGCTGCGAGACGACCCGGCCGGGCGCTCCTGCCCGGTTGGAACAGGCGCCGGGGACAGGCCAACCGCCACCCCGGCCTGAAGCGAGGCGACGCATTTGGCACAGGCTGATTCGACGCAAAGACCCGACCGGAACCCGCGGCGCGATCTGGCGCCAGCCCGCCCCGAGGGCGGTGTGCGCGAGAGCGCGGGCCGTGACGGGCTTGCGGCGACCGAGGTCGTGCTCTCCTTCGACGACAACCGGCTCGCCAGCCTGGTTTTCGGTCAGTACGACCAGAACCTCGCCCATCTCGAGCGCCGGCTCGGCGTCGTGGTCAGCCCCAATGGCAATCACGTCACCGTTAAGGGCGCCCGCGAGACGGCCGAGCAGGCCGGGCGCGTGCTGAAGACGCTCTATGCCCGCGCCAAGGCCGGCGCGCCGGTCACGCTGGGCGAGGTCGACGGCGCGATCGAGGAAAGCAACGTGCAGCGCTCGCTTTTCCCGACCGCCGATGCCGGCAAGACCTCCTTTGATGCGGTCGTGACCCGCAAGCGCGGGCCTGTCCGCGCCCGCAACGCCGCACAGGACGCCTACCTGCGTCAGCTCAAGCGCCACGAATTGGTGCTCGCCGAAGGTCCGGCCGGCACCGGCAAGACCTGGCTCGCGGTCGGCCATGCCGTCTCGCTGATCGAGCAGGGCGTGGTTGAGCGCATGATCCTGTCGCGCCCGGCTGTGGAGGCGGGCGAGCGCCTCGGCTTCCTGCCCGGCGACATGCGCGAGAAGGTCGATCCCTATCTGCGTCCGATCTACGACGCGCTGAACGACTTCATGGAGGCGCGCCATGTCGAGCGCGGCCTGCAGACCGGCATGATCGAGATCGCGCCGCTCGCCTTCATGCGCGGGCGCACCCTGACCAATGCCGTCGTGCTGCTCGACGAGGCCCAGAATGCCACCTCGATGCAGATGAAGATGTTCCTCACCCGCCTGGGCGAGGGCTCGCGCATGATCATCACCGGCGATCCCTCGCAGATCGACCTGCCGCCCGGCCAGCGCTCGGGCCTGATAGAGGCGGTCAAGCTGCTCAAGGATGTCGAGGGCGTCGGCTATGCCCGCTTCGAGGAAGGCGATGTCGTCCGGCATGATCTGGTGCGACGCATCGTCATGGCCTATGAGAGCGCAGCGCGCCATGAGCGCGAGGAACGGGAAGAGCGCTTGCGCAATCCCGAAACGCCCCCGGATCTCAACCGGGAAGGCGACAGCGAAGGGCTGAAGCGGATGTTGGCGCGGGAGCGGCCGCGATGAACGATCGACCTCGTGGGCGGCGCACGGCGCCGCCACCCGAGAAGACGTCTTCGGAGATACACCTCGACGTCAGGGCGCAGTCGCGCCGCTGGCATGAGCTCGGCAAGCTGCCGGCCCTGCGCGCCTTGCTGAACGAGGCGCTGGAAGCGGGGATCGCGGTGGCCCCGCGCAAGCCGATGCCCGGCGCCGAGCTCAGCCTGCTGCTGACCGACGACAAGCGCATCCGCATCGTCAACCGCGACTGGCGCGGCTTCGACAAGGCGACGAACGTGCTCTCCTTCCCGGCCGCGCCGCCGGAGCGCATCGCGCAGAGCCCGCTGCTCGGCGATATCGTCATCGCCTATGAGACGGTGCTGCGCGAGGCTGAGGCCGAATCCAAGAGCGTGACGGACCATCTGCGTCATCTCGCGATCCACGGCCTGCTCCATCTCCTCGGCGAGGATCACGAGACCGAGGCCGAGGCGCGCCGCATGGAAGCGCTCGAAGTCGCCGCCCTCGCCCGTCTCGGCGTGGCCGATCCCTATGCCGGTGCCGAACTCGTCACGGCACCCGTTCCCTCTTCCGCGTAAGCCCCCACGATCATGAGCGACGACAGTCGACAATCCCAGAACGAAACCGCCGGCCGTGGTCTCGGCCATTGGCTGGGCCAGTTCCTTGACCGGCTTGGACTGCGTGGTGGCGGCACCGCCCGCGAGGAAATCGTCGAGGCCCTGGCCGAGGAGAATGGCGAACTTGCCGATCTCTCTGCCCAGGAACGCGCGATGCTCACCAATGTGCTGAGCCTGCGGGAACGCCGCGTCGGCGATGTCATGATCCCGCGCGCCGATATCGTCGCCGTCCCGGCCGAGGCGACGCTGGACGAATTGCTCGCGCATTTCCGCACCGCCGGCCATTCGCGCCTGCCGGTCTTCGACGACACGCTCGACGATCCCCGCGGCATGGTCCATATCCGCGACTTCCTTGAATACATCGCCGAGAAGGCGCGGCCGGGGGAAAGCGGGCCGCCGGACGAGAACGGCAAGCTCGCGATTCCGCACACGCTGTCCGCCGTCGATCTCTCGACGCGGCTCGCCGAGACCAAGCTTCTGCGCCCCGTCCTCTACGTGCCGCCCTCGATGCCGGCCGTCGATCTGCTCGTCCGCATGCAGTCGACCCGCACCCATATCGCGCTGGTCATCGACGAATATGGCGGGACCGACGGGCTCGTCTCGATCGAGGACCTGATCGAGATCGTCGTCGGCGATATCGAGGACGAGCATGATCTCGAGGAGACGCCGATCGTCCCGGCCGGCGAGAACCGCTTCACCGCGGACGCCCGCGCGACGCTGGCCGAGCTGAAGGCTGCCACCGGCGTCGATCTGTCCGGCAATGAGGTCGCCGACGACATCGATACGCTGGGTGGCTTGATCGTCACGCTCGCCGGCCGCGTCCCGGCGCTGGGAGAGATGGTGAAGGGCCCGGACGGGCTCAGCTTCGAGATCCTCGATTCCGATCAGCGCCGCGTGAAGCGCCTGACCATCCATTGCCGCAGCGAACCCGCGGCCGAAGAACCGGCGATGGAGCCGGGCTGATGGGGCTCTCCGGCATCGCCGAAGCCGTCATCCTGGGGTGGGGTTGGCGGAAGCGCCTGATCGCGCTTTTCGCTGGTGCGAGCGGTGCGCTTGCCCTGCCGCCGCTCGATCTCTGGCCGCTCATCGTCGTGCCGATGGCCGTCGCGGTCTGGCTGATCGACGGTGCCGTCGGCACCAGTGCCTGGCGCCGGTTCCGGGCCGCCTTTGCAGTCGGCTGGTGGTGGGGCTTCGGTTTCTTCCTCGCCGGGTTGTGGTGGCTCGGCGCCGCCTTCCTGGTCGAGGCCGACAAGTTCGCCTGGGCGATGCCGCTCGGCGTCGTCGCCCTGCCGGCCTTCCTCGCCATCTTCCCGGCCTTCGCCTTTGGCTTCGCCCGCCTGGCCTGGCCCAAGGGCGCCGGGCGCATCCTCGTGCTCGCCGTGATGCTGGCGCTCAGTGAATGGCTGCGTGGCCATGTCCTGACCGGCTTTCCCTGGAACGTCTACGGCATGATGCTGGCGGGCGAGATCCATCTCGCGCAGGCCGCCTCGCTGGTCGGGCTCTACGGCCTGACCCTGTTCGCCGTGGCGATCGGCGCGGCTCCGGCCGTTCTGGGAACCGCGCAGACGCCGGCCGGGCGTCGCCTGCCGCCGCTTCTGGCTCTCGCCGCGTTGGCCGGTCTGTTTGCTTTCGGATACTGGCGCGTGCCCGCCGCCTCCTCCCCGCTCGTGGCGGGGGTGAAGTTGCGGCTGATGCAGCCCAATCTGCCGCAGGATGCCAAGTTCAACGGCCGCAACGGCGAGGCGATCCTCAACAGCTACCTGGCCTTGAGCGACCGCGCGACCAGCCCGACCTCGCCCGGCCTTCAGGGCATCACGCATCTGGTCTGGCCGGAATCGGCCTTTCCCTTCCTGCTCGGCCGCACGCCCGGCGCCTTGTCCCGCATCGGGGCCGTGCTCCCGCCCGACGTGACGCTGGTCACCGGCGCGGCTCGTGCCGGCGAGACGCTGCCGGGCGAAAGCCGGCCGCCGATCTACAATGCGATCCAGGTGGTCAATGACGAGGGCGTCATCGTCGCCGGCTATGACAAGGTTCATCTCGTTCCCTTTGGCGAGTACCTGCCGCCGATCCTCGACACGCTGATCCGCGGGGTCGGTCTGTCCCAGTTCGTCTCGATTCCCGGCGGTTTCGCGGCCGGAAGCGCCCGGACGCCGCTTGCGATCAAGGGGCTTCCGACAGCGGCACCGCTGATCTGCTACGAGGCGGTGTTCCCGGGCGCGGTCGCCGCGCGCGGTCCGCGCGCCGGCTTCTTCCTGAACCTGACCAATGACGGCTGGTTCGGCCAGACCAGCGGCCCCTACCAGCATTTTGCGCAGGCGCGGCTGCGCAGCATCGAGGAAGGCCTGCCGCTGGTGCGCGTCGCCAATACCGGAATTTCGGCGGTGGTCGATCCTTACGGCCGCACAGTGGCGAGCTTGCCCCTCGGCGTTGAGGGCGTGCTGGATTCAGGCCTGCCGCGCGCCGGCTCGATCACGCTCTATGCAAGGGCAGGGGACTTCGTCTTCGCCGGGCTCTTGCTGCTTTTTCTGGCATTGTCACGGTTGCGCGTTCGAGAATGATCCCGATTGGAACTTTTTCACGGCGAAGGGTGGATTAGCCGTGAAGCCTATAATAAAGGACGGCTACCGCGCGCCGACCAGGATGGCGGCTCCTGGTCATGACACTGATGCCTAAGCAGGGTGAATCATGATCAAGAAAGTCCCCAACCCCATCGACAAGCATGTCGGCAGCCGCGTCCGCATGCGTCGAATGCTCGCTGGGGTCAGCCAGGAAAAGCTCGGCGAAGCACTCGGGCTGACCTTCCAGCAGGTGCAGAAATACGAGAAGGGCTCGAACCGCATCAGCGCGAGCCGCCTGCAGCAGATCGCCAAGATGCTGGATGTGCCGGTGGCCTTCTTCTTCGACGGCGCGCCGACCGGGGATATGCCGGAATCCGGCTTCGCGGATTCCGCCGCGACGACCTTCATTTCCGAATTCCTCACCACCAGTGAAGGCGTACAGCTCACCAAGGCCTTCACGCGGATCAAGAGCGGCCGGGTACGTCGGCGGATCATCGATCTCGTCGAGGCGCTGGCGGAGGAAGACGCCGGAACGGCGTGATATCGCCTTCTTTTCGTTCGGTGTGACGAACGATCCTCCCGATAAGCGGATTTTCCTGCTTGACGGCGAACGCGTCCGCTGCGAAGACGAGCTGTTCATTGGGCTGGCGTCGCTGCGCCGGCCTTTTCCATGTGCCGATTCAGGGAAGCCCCGACCGTGTCACGCCAGAATTACCTGTTCACCAGCGAGTCCGTCTCGGAGGGGCACCCCGACAAGGTCTGCGACCGCATCTCCGACGAGATCGTCGATCTGTTCTTCAAGGAAGCCGCCAAGGCGGGCATGGATGCGAGCAAGGTCCGCGTCGCCTGCGAGACGCTCGCGACGACCAATCGCGTCGTCATCGCCGGCGAGGTCCGCACCTCGCTCGACGAGAAGGCGATGAAGAGCAAGGTCAAGTCGGCCGCGCGCAAGGCGATCAAGGCGATCGGCTACGAGCAGGACGGTTTCCACTGGAAGAAGTGCAAGATCGACGTTCTTCTGCATCCGCAATCCGCGGATATCGCCGTGGGCGTCGATGAGGCCGGCAACAAGGATGTCGGCGCCGGCGACCAGGGCATCATGTTCGGCTATGCCAGCCGCGAGACGCCCGAGCTGCTGCCTGCCCCGATCTACTACGCCCACAAGATCCTCGAGATCCTGACGCTCGCCCGCAAGAAGGGCGAGGGCGATGCGGCCAAGCTCGGCCCGGACGCCAAGAGCCAGGTCACCGTCAAGTACGAGAACGGCAAGCCGGTCGGCGTCACCCAGATCGTGCTCTCGACCCAGCATCTCGACGAGACGCTGACCTCGGCCGATGTCCGCAAGATCGTCGAGCCCTATATCCGCCAGGCGCTGCCGGATGGCTGGATCTCCAAGGACACGGTCTGGCACATCAACCCGACCGGCAAGTTCGTGATCGGCGGCCCGGACGGCGACGCCGGCCTCACCGGCCGCAAGATCATCGTCGACACCTATGGCGGTGCGGCTCCCCATGGCGGCGGCGCCTTCTCGGGCAAGGACCCGACCAAGGTCGACCGCTCGGCCGCCTATGCGGCGCGCTACCTCGCCAAGAACGTCGTCGCGGCCAAGCTTGCCGACCGCGCCACGATCCAGCTCTCCTACGCCATCGGCGTCGCCAAGCCGCTGTCGATCTATGTCGACCTGCACGGCACCGGCAAGGTCGACGAGGCCAAGCTCGAGGACGTGCTCGGCAAGCTGGTCGATCTCTCGCCGAACGGCATCCGCAACCATCTCGGCCTCAACAAGCCGATCTATGCCAAGACCTCGGCCTACGGCCATTTCGGCCGCAAGGCCGGGCGTGACGGCTCCTTCTCCTGGGAGAAGACCGATCTCGTCGACGCGCTGAAGAAGGCCGTCGCCTGAGACAGCGCGTTCGCTTGAATTGACGAGGCCGGAGCTGTTCGCTCCGGCCTTTTCATTTTGCTACAGGCATCCTATCCGCGCCGTCATCCCGGGCGGAGCGAAGCGTAGACCCGGGATCCATGCCTGAGCCTCGATCGGATAGGCTCTGGCATGGATCCCGGATCGGCGCGGCTGAAGCCGCTTGTCCGGGATGACTTCGGTTCCTGCGAGACGATTCCGAATGACCTACGACCCCGATCATGACGAACGCGCCTTCTATGGCCGCCGCAAGGGCAAGGCCCTGCGCGACGGCCAGAGCCATCTGATGGAGCACACGCTGCCGCGTCTGCGCCTGCCGGAAGGCGAGATCGCGGACCTCAAGGCGCTGTTCCCGCAACCCGTCGAGGCCGTCCGGCTGGAGATCGGCTTCGGCGGCGGCGAGCATCTGCTGATGCGAATGCGCGAGAGCCCGCAGATCGGCTTCATCGGCGTCGAGCCCTTCATCAACGGCATGGCCAAGTTCCTGGCCGTGGTCGAGCGCGAGGGGCTGACCAATATCCGGGTCTGGGACGACGACGCCGCGCTCCTGCTGCCGCGCTTGCCCGCAGGCAGCCTCGACGCGATCGACCTGCTCTATCCCGATCCCTGGCCGAAGCGCCGCCAGCGCAAGCGCCGCTTCGTCTCGGAGCATACGCTGGGCCTGTTCGCCCGCGCGCTGAGGGCAGGCGGATGTTTCCGCTTCGCCAGCGATATCGACGATTATATCGGCTGGACGCTGTCGCGCCTGATGGCCTCGCCCGATTTCGACTGGACAGACGAGCGGCCGGGCGACTGGCGCACGCCCTATCCCGGCTGGATTCGCACCCGCTACGAGGCGAAGGCGGTCCGCGAGGGGCGCATCTCCAGTTATCTCACGGCTTTGCGTCGCGCATCCTGAGGAAGCCAAGCACGCGCTGGGCGGTGCCCTGCGCGAGAGTGCGGAAGCTTTCGCGGGCGCGGTCGACGGCGGCCTGCGACTTGCCGAAATCCTTGCGCAGCGAGATCAGCGCCGCCGTGGTCTCCCACGACCAGCCGAGCGCGCGTGCGACCAGCAGCACGGCCTCGCGGTCGCTGCCGAGGATGATCTGCTCGCTCGCCGGCAGGCCGAGCTGCGCCAGCACCGCGACACCGCAGATCGCGTGCTCGGTCGCGCCGTCGCGGGCATAGGTACGGACCTTGGCCTCGTCGAGCAGACCGGCTTCGTTCAGCTCGCGGATTTCGACGAGGGCCGCGCTGATCGCGCCGAGCTCGCCCGGCATCTGGCCGCCGGCCGCGATGGCGTCCGCTCCGCGCTCGACCGCGCTGTCGACATCGTTGGCAAGCGTCGGTTCGAGACTCTCGCTCAACCGGCGTCGGGCGGAATTCTTGGCGGCGGTCATGAGCTGGTCGACGAGTTCGGCCGGAATGTCACGGCGCAGGCCGAGCGTGGCCTGGAGAGCATCGTCCTGTGCCGCTCGCATCACCAGAACGCCCATGCCGTGGCGCGAGAACTGGGCTGTCTGGTTGGCCGCGACGGCATGGGTCACGACGCGCCCGCCGCGCAGGATCAGGAAATCGGTGACGGGTTCGCCGAGCCCGGGCCGCTCGGTGATGGCGAGCATATGATCGCGCCCCTTGGCGGCCGAGATCGCGACGAGGTCCTGATCGGTGAGGCGCGGCGACTGCACCAGGACGGCACGCGCCACGGCGATCTCGTCGAGGGCGAGCTGGCGGACGACGCCGCTCGGCGCGTTCGGCACCGGCGCGATCCGCTCCGACAATTCGACGCGGGCGCGCAGCTCGATGGCGCGCGACAGCCGCCCGATCACCACGTCGAAGACGCCGACCTGCTCTTCGTCCATATGGACGGCTGTGGCCAGGAACAGGTCCGTCAGCCGCGACAGGATGTCGGCGCGCACGTCGTTCGAGCCGCGCAGCATCGTGGATTCGAGATCTCGCAGCAGCGAGCCGACCGCACTCATACCTGATCCTCAACCGGTATACCGTTGCGTCATCTTGCACGCGAAGGATGACCATTGGGTTAGCGCCGCCGCAACCGAGCTTGCATATCGGGGCGATGCGGACTAAATAGCGGGCAACAGCTCTGGTATCGGTTAACGCCGATGATCAAGAGCGGGCCCACCGGCCCGCTCTTTTTTATTGGCCGCGACCCGCCGGAGGCAGACGGAACGGTCCGGGCCATGAGCGAACTCACCCACGAGCCGAAAACGGCACCTGATCAGGAACCCCGCCTCGTCGTCGAAAGCGGCGTGGCGTTGCGTGTTGCCGCGATCATCGAGCCGGCGATCGTCGATCTCGGCTACCGGCTGGTGCGCGTGCGCATCAGCGCCCAGAACGGTTGCACCCTGCAGATCATGGCCGAGCGGCCGGACGGCACGATGAATGTCGAGGGTTGCGAGGAGGTCAGCCAGGCAGTCTCGCCGGCGCTCGACGTCGACGACCCCATCCAGGCGGCCTATCACCTTGAGATTTCGTCGCCGGGCATCGACCGGCCGCTGGTGCGCGCCAGCGATTTCGAGCGCTGGGCCGGCCATCTCGCCAAGATCGATACGAGCGAGCCGGTCGCCGGCCGCAAGCGCTTCCGGGGTATCCTGCGCGGCGTCGCCGGCCAGGACGCGCTGCTGACGCGCGACGACGCCAAGAGCGAGGAAGAGCGCGACGTCGCCATTCCGATGCGCGCGATCGCCGAGGCCCGGCTCGTTCTGACCGACGCGCTCGTGACCGAGTCGCTGCGCCGCGGCAAGTCCGGCCTGCCGCCGGAAATGCCCTCCGCCGAAGAGATCGCCAGCCCTAGGAAGGGCCGAGGAAAATCGCTGGGACCGCGGCCGACCAAGGCCGGCAAGACCCCGCAAGACAATAACGAAGAGGAGTGAGCGTCATGGTCGTCAGCGCCAACCGGCTCGAACTGCTGCAGATCGCCGACGCGGTCGCCCGCGAGAAGTCGATCGACCGCCAGATCGTCGTCGATGCCATGCAGGACGCCATCGCCAAGGCCGCCCGCTCGCGCTACGGCGCCGAGACGGATGTCCATGCCGAGATCAACACCAAGACCGGCGAACTGCGTCTCGCCCGCCATCTCCAGGTCGTCGACACCGTCGAGAACCCGGCGATCGAGATCACGGTCGACGAGGCCAAGCGCCATAACCCGGCCGCCCAGGCCGGCGACGTCATCGCCGATCCGCTGCCGCCCTTCGATTTCGGCCGCATCGCCGCCCAGTCGGCCAAGCAGGTCATCGTCCAGAAGGTGCGCGAGGCCGAGCGCGACCGCCAGTACGACGAGTACAAGGATCGCATCGGCGAGATCGTCAACGGCGCGGTCAAGCGCGTCGAGTACGGCAATGTCTTCGTCGATCTCGGCCGTGGCGAAGCCATCATCCGCCGCGACGAGATGATCCCGCGCGAGACCTTCAAGGTCGGCGACCGGGCCCGCGCCTATGTCTACGACGTGCGCCGCGAGCCGCGCGGCCCGCAGATCTTCCTGTCGCGTACCCATCCGCAGTTCATGGCCAAGCTCTTCGGCCAGGAAGTGCCCGAGATCTATGACGGTATCGTCGAGGTGAAGGCTGTCGCCCGCGACCCCGGTTCGCGCGCCAAGATCGCCGTGATCTCGCGCGATTCCTCGATCGACCCGGTCGGCGCCTGCGTCGGTATGCGCGGCTCGCGCGTGCAGGCCGTCGTCGGCGAGCTTCAGGGCGAGAAGATCGACATCATCCCGTGGTCGCCGGATGTCGCGACCTTCGTCGTCAACGCGCTGCAGCCGGCCGAGGTCGCCAAGGTCGTTCTCGACGAGGAAGCCGACAAGATCGAGGTCGTGGTTCCCGACGAGCAGCTCTCGCTCGCCATCGGCCGCCGCGGTCAGAACGTCCGCCTCGCCTCGCAGCTCACCGGCTGGGATATCGACATCCTGACCGAAGCCGAGGAGTCGGAGCGCCGCCAGAAGGAATTCGTGCAGCGCACCGACCTGTTCATGAACGCGCTGAACGTCGACGAGACGGTTGGCCAGCTTCTCGCCTCGGAAGGCTTCCGCAATGTCGAGGAGCTCGCCTATGTCGATCTCTCCGAGCTCGCCTCGATCGAGGGCTTCGACGAGGACACCGCCGGCGAGATCCAGAGCCGCGCGCAGGAGCATCTCGCCGCCGTCGAGGCGGAGCTGGACGAAAAGCGCCGTGCGCTCGGTGTCGAGGACGCCTTGCGCGAGGTCGATGGCGTCACCACTTCCATAATGGTTGCGCTCGGCGAGAACGATGTGAAGACCGTCGAGGATCTCGCGGGCTGCGCCACGGACGATCTCGTTGGTTGGACCGAGCGCAAGGACGGCGAGTCGACCCGTCATTCCGGCTATCTCGACGGGTTCGACCTGTCGCGCCAGGACGCGGAAGCGATCATCATGGCGGCCCGTATCCATGCGGGCTGGGTCGAGGCGCCGGCCGAGGAGCCTGAGGCGGAAGCCGACGAGGCGGCCGAGGCCTGATAGGAACCTTCGCGGTGAAGGCGGCTCAAAAGGAAGGACCGGAGCGAAGCTGCGTTGTGACGCGGACCGTGAAGGCGCCTGAGGATTTGATCCGCTTCGTCGCGGGGCCGGACGGTACGCTGGTCCCGGATCTCAGGCGCAAGCTGCCCGGACGCGGCGTCTGGGCGAGCCTCAGCCGCAGGACGGTGGCCGAGGCGATCAAGCGCAAGGCCTTCGAGCGTTCGCTCAAGGCGAAGGTCGCGGTTCCCGCCGACCTTCCGGAGATGATCGATGCGCTGATGCTGCGCGATGCGGTGCAGGCGCTGTCGATGGCCAACAAGGCGGGTCTCGTGATCGCGGGCTTCGCCAAGGTCGAGGCCCTGATCGGCTCGGGCCGTTGCGTCGGCGTCATTGCTGCCAGCGATGGGGCCGAGGATGGCAAGCGCAAGATCGGCCAGGCCATCCGGCGGATCGGGGCAGCCCGCGAAGCCGAAGGGCTCAAGGCCCGTGAACTGCCCGTCGTCGCTATTTTCACGGCGGCGGATTTGGAATTGGCGTTGGGGCGGGCACATGTGATACATGCCGCGCTTGCTCCGGGTCCGGCGGCGGAGGGCGTCCTCTCCCGCTGGCGTCGGCTCGTCCGGTATCGGACGGACGATACCGCCGCATCCGACCAGAACGACACCGAAGACACGACCGAACCGGCAGGACCGAACGCGGAATGACCGATACCAAGAACCCGGGCGACAAGACACTCTCCGTCAACCCGCCCAAGACCCTGTCGCTGAAGCGGCCTGTCGAGCAGAGCACTGTTCGCCAGAGCTTCTCGCATGGGCGTACGAAGCAGGTCGTCGTCGAGGTGAAGCGCCGCGCCGCCGGGCATGAGGTCAAGGAGCCCGTCGCGCCGCGTCCGCCGCAGGCCCCGGCTCCGCAGGCGACCGCGCCGCGCCCCGCCGCTCCGCAGCCGCCTCAGCGTCCGGCCAGCAGCATGCTGCTGCGCACCCTCTCCGATGAGGAGAAGGACGCCCGTCAGCGCGCCCTGTCGGAAGCCCGCAGCAGCGAGGCTGAGGCGCGCCGTATCGCCGAGGACGAGGCGCGCCAGCGCGCTGCCGCCGTCGAGCGCGAGCGCCAGGAGCGCGAAGCCGCTGCCGCCCGTCAGCGGCAGGAGGAAGAGCGCCGCCGTCAGGAAGACGACCAGAAGCGCCGCGTCGAAATGGCCGCGCGCCAGCGCGACGAACAGCCTCCCGCCCGCCCGGCGGCCCCGCCGCCGCAGGCTCGCGAGGCCGCGCCTGCGCCCCAGGCTCCTGCGCCCCAGCCGACCCAGTATTATGGCCGTCCGGCCCCGTCCGGCCCGCGCGAGTTCACCTCGCGCCCGCCGATGCGCGACACCGGTGCGCGCCCGCCCCGGCTCGACAGCCGCCCGCCGCGTTCCGATGCGCCGCGCACGCCCCGCATCGACACGACGGCTCCGTCCGAGCCGGCGGTCGCCCGTCCGGCGCGCCAGGCGCCTTCGGCCAACACCACGCGCAATCGCTCGGATGATGTCGACGTCAAGGCCGCGTTCCGCCGTCCCGGCTTGAGTGCCGGCCCCGGTCGTGGCCCGGCTCCCGCCGCGCCCAAGACGCCGAAGACCACCAACGACAAGCCGCGCGGTCGCCTGACGCTGTCGACCGCGACCGGGAGCGAGGACGAGCGCACGCGTTCCGTCGCCTCGTTCCGCCGGCGCGTGCAGCGCATGACCGGCCACCGCGCCTCTGACGTCGCGAAAGAGCGCGTGATGCGCGAGGTGATCATCCCCGAGACGATCACCATCCAGGAACTCGCGAACCGCATGACGGAACGCGGCGTCGACGTCATCCGCCTGCTGATGAAGCAGGGCGCGATGCACAAGATCACCGACGTGATCGACGCCGACACCGCCCAGCTCATCGCCGAGGAAATGGGCCATACCGTCAAGCGCGTCGCCGAATCCGACGTCGAGGAAGGCCTGTTCGACACGCCGGATACCGACGAGACCCTGGAGTCGCGGCCGGCCGTCGTGACCATCATGGGCCATGTCGACCACGGCAAGACCTCGCTGCTCGACGCGATCCGCAAGACCAAGGTCGTCACCGGCGAGGCCGGCGGCATCACCCAGCATATCGGCGCCTATCAGGTGACGACCCCGCTGGGCACCCAGGTGACGTTCATCGACACCCCCGGCCACGCCGCCTTCACGGCGATGCGCGCCCGCGGCGCCAAAGTGACGGACGTCGTCGTGCTGGTCGTGGCGGCCGATGACGGCGTCATGCCGCAGACGGCCGAGGCGATCCATCACGCCAAGGCTGCCGGCGTGCCGCTGATCGTGGCCATCAACAAGGTCGACAAGTCCGACTCCAACCCCGATCGCGTCCGCGCCGAGCTGCTGCAGTACGAGATTCAGGTCGAAACGCTCGGCGGCGAGACGCTCGAAGTCGAGGTTTCCGCCAAGACCGGCCACAACCTCGACAAGCTGCTCGAGGCGATCTCGCTCCAGGCCGAGCTGCTCGATCTCAAGGCCAACCCGGATCGCGCCGCCGAAGGCACGGTCATCGAGGCCAAGCTCGATCGGGGCCGCGGACCGGTCGCGACCGTTCTCGTCCAGCGCGGCACGCTGCGCACCGGCGACATCGTCGTGGCGGGTGCCGAATGGGGCCGCGTCCGCGCGCTCATCGCCGATACCGGCGCGCAGGTGAAGGAGGCTCCGCCCTCCATGCCGGTCGAGGTTCTCGGCTTCAACGGCACGCCCGAGGCCGGCGACCGCGTTGCGGTGGTCGAGTCCGAGGCCCGCGCCCGCGAGATCACCGATTACCGCGAGCGTCAGCGTCGCGACCGCCTCGCCGCCCGTGGCGCGGCTTCGGGCGCCGGCCGTTCGCTCGCCGAGATGATGCGCGAGCTCAAGGAAGGCGCCGGCCGCAAGGAGTTCCCGCTCGTCGTCAAGGGTGACGTGCAGGGCTCGGTCGAAGCCATCGTCGGAGCGCTTGAGAAGGTCGGCAACGAAGAAGTTCGTGCCCGCGTGCTGTCCTCGGGCGTCGGTGCCATCACCGAGTCGGATGTCACGCTCGCCCAGGCTTCGGGCGCGGTGGTCGTCGGCTTCAACGTGCGCGCCCACAAGGAAGCGCGCGAGGCGGCCGACCGGGCCGGCGTCGAGATCCGCTACTACAACATCATCTATAACCTCATGGATGACGTGAAGGACGCGATGTCGGGCCTGCTGGCGCCGACTCTGCGCGAGACCATGCTCGGCAACGCGACGATTCTCGAGATCTTCAACGTCTCGAAGGTCGGCAAGATCGCCGGCTGCCGCGTCACCGACGGCACGATCGAGCGTGGCGCCAATGTCCGCCTGATCCGCGACAACGTCGTGGTTCACGAGGGCAAGCTCGGCCAGCTCAAGCGCTTCAAGGACGATGCCAAGGAAGTCGTGGCCGGCCAGGAATGCGGCATGTCCTTCGAGAACTACCAGGACATGCGCGCCGGCGACGTCATCGAGTGCTATCGCGTCGAAGAGATCAAGCGCAGCCTCTGAGGGCTGCGCTTCCTGAAACAGCGCGTCATGGCCGGGCAAAGCCCGGCCATCTCGTGACGAGAAGAGCGCGTCCAGCGCCTGATCATCCTGAGACGGCGGGCCTGGCCCGCCGGGACGTTTGGTCCGGTCCGATCCCGGAGAAACGAGAACCATGGCTAAACCTGCAAAACCTTCCGGCCCATCCCAGCGGCAATTGCGCGTCGGCGAACTGATCCGCCACGCGCTGGCCGAGATGCTCGCACGGGGCGACATTCATGATGACGTGCTGGCGAAGCATGTCGTGACCGTGCCGGAGGTGCGCCTCTCGCCGGATCTCAAGCTCGCGACCTGCTACATCATGCCGCTCGGCGGGCTGGACATCGCTCCGGTCCTCAAGGCTCTCGAAGCCAACAAGCGCTACCTGCGCGGCGAGATCGCCCATCGCGTGAACCTGAAATACGCGCCGGACCTGCGCTTCCGCGCCGATGAGAGCTTCGCCGAGGCCGAGCGCATCGATGCGCTGCTCGATACCGAGGCCGTGCGCCGCGACACGCAGGTCCAGCGCCTCAGGATCGACCAGGACCACCAAGACGAAGCCCCCGAAGACGACCGTAACGATGACCGCTGAGAACGCTCCCGAAATCGCCCAAGACGCTGCGCCGGCGCAGCGTCCGAAGAAGCGCGACGTCCATGGCTGGGTCATCCTCGACAAGCCGATCGGCATGACCTCGACCCATGCGGTCAGCGTCGTGAAGCGCGCCTTCGGCGCCAAGAAGGCCGGCCATGCCGGCACACTCGACCCGCTGGCGTCGGGCCTGCTGCCGATCGCGCTGGGCGAGGCGACCAAGACCGTTCCCTTCGTCATGGACGGCCGCAAGGCTTATCAGTTCACTGTCGCCTGGGGCACGCAGACCAATACCGACGACACCGAGGGCAGCGTCATCGCGACCTCGGACAAGCGTCCGGACGAGGCGGCGATCGCTGCGCTCCTGCCGCGCTTCACCGGCACCATCATGCAGACGCCGCCCAAGTTCTCGGCGATCAAGATCGCCGGCGAGCGCGCCTACGACCTCGCCCGCGACGGCGAGGAGGTCGAGCTGGAGGCGCGGCCCGTCGAGATCGACGCGCTCCACATCGTCAGCCATGACGGCGCCACCACGACCTTCGAGGCCGAATGCGGCAAGGGCACCTATGTCCGCGCCATCGCCCGCGATCTGGGTCTGGCCCTGGGCTGCCTCGGCCATGTCGCGCATCTGCGCCGCACCCGCGTCGGGCCGTTCACGGTCGCAGACGCCGCCAGTGTCGAGACCCTGCGCGAGAGCCCGGAAAGCGCGCTGACGGCGCTGCAGCCGGTCAAGGCGGCGCTGACGCTGATCCCGGAGATTGTGCTCCATCGCGACGCCGCCGCCCGCCTCAAGCGCGGCCAGAGCGCCCTGCTGCGCGGAGCCGGCGCCCCGATCGAGTTGGAGGCCGCCTACGCGACCTGCGCCGGCACGTTGGTCTCGACGGGCTCGGTCCAGAACGGCGAGTTCGTTCCCCACCGCGTCTTCAATCTCTGAGGCAAGGAAGCCGCGGCCTGCCCCCTCTCCCCTTGCGGGAGAGGGTTGGGGTGAGGGCGCGCGCCGGCCTGGATCGTCGGCGTTTCACGGCCCGCTTACAATTGCGACCTGAGAGACCCCTCATCCGTCTCGGCTTCGCCGAGCCACCTTCTCCCGCAAGGGGAGAAGGGCAAAGCCCGCGCCTCTGATCGGGGGGATGACGCCTTCGACGCCCCTCAGGCCGCCCGCTTCAGCCCGTCCCGCGCCCAGATCGCACTGAGCGCCGCCACCAGCGTGTCGATATCGGCATCGGAATGGAAGGGCGAGGGCGTGATCCGCAGCCGCTCCGTGCCACGCGGCACGGTCGGGTAGTTGATCGGCTGGACATAGATGTCGAAGCGCGCCAGCAACTCGTCGCTGATCGCCTTGCAGGCCTTCGCCTCACCCACCATCACCGGCACGATATGGCTGGGATTTGCGAGATGCGGAATGCCGGCGGCGTCGAGCTTGGCCCGCAAGGCCGCGACGCGGTCCTGCTGACGCTCGCGCTCGGCGGAGCTCTCCTTGAGGTGCCGGATCGCGGCGATCGCGCCCGCAGCCACGGCCGGCGGCAGGGAGCTCGAAAAGATGAAGCCCGACGCAAAGCTGCGGATGAAGTCGCACAGCGCCGCCGAGCCGGTGATGTAGCCGCCGATCACGCCATAGGACTTCGCCAGCGTGCCCTGGATCAGGGTCAGCCGGTCGGTCAGGCCCTCGCGCTCTGAGATGCCGCCGCCACGCGCGCCGTAGAGGCCGACGGCATGGACCTCGTCGATATAGGTCATTGCGCCGAACTCGTCGGCGATGTCGCAGAATTCCCGGACCGGCGCGATGTCGCCATCCATCGAATAGACCGACTCGAAGGCGATCAGCTTCGGCCTGTTAGGATCGAGCGCCGCGAGCTTGCGGCGCAGGTCGGCCGGGTCGTTATGGGCGAAGATATGCTTCTCGGCGCGTGAATGCCGGATGCCCTCGATCATCGAGGCATGGTTCAGCCCGTCGGTGAGCACGATGCAGCCGGGGATGCGCGCGGCCAGCGTCGAGAGCGAGGCCCAGTTCGAGACATAGCCGGAATTGAAGATCAGCGCGGCTTCCTTGCCGTGCAGATCGGCGAGCTCGCGCTCCAGCAGGACGTGGTAGTGGTTGGTGCCGCCGATATTGCGGGTGCCGCCGGCGCCGGCACCGCTGCCATCGAGCGCCTGATGCATCGCGGCCAGCACCTTGGGATGCTGGCCCATGCCGAGATAGTCGTTCGAGCACCAGACGGTGACGTCGCGCGGGCCGCTCTCGCCATGATAGGTCGCGATCGGGAAGCGGCCGGCCTGGCGCTCCAGGTCGGCGAAGACGCGATAGCGGCCCTCGCTGCGCAATCCGTCGAGCTCCCGACGGAAGAAGTTCTCGAAATCCATTCCAGCCTCCTGCGGCGCGCCTCTCCTAGGCCTTTCGGGCCGTTCGCGGAATGGTGCGCGGTGTCGCGGCTGGATTTGTTCTACTGTGAGCGCCCGGCCAGTTCCAGAATCGTTTCGATGAGGACGCGGATGGCGATGCCGGCATCGGCCTCGGTCATGTTCTCCAATGGCGAATGGCTGATGCCCTTCTCGTTGCGCACGAAGAGCATGGCGACGGGTGCCACCGCGGCGATCGCCATGGCGTCATGCCCGGCGCCGGAGGGCAGCCGCCGGCCGGCGAGGTTGCTGCCGGAGCGGGCGATGCCGGTCGCCAGTGCATCCTGCAGCTTCGGCTCCATCGGCACGGCCGTGGCCCGGGCATAGGGGATGATCTCCAGCCCGACGCCGCGACGCTCTGCGATCTCGGCGAAGCGTTTGCGGATCTCGGTATCCATCGCCGCCAGAGTCTCGTCCTTCGGGGCGCGGAAATCGATGGTGAACTCGGCCGCGCCGGGGACGACATTGGTCGCGCCGGGCTCGGGGCGCAGCACCCCGACCGTGCCGACGGCGAGCTCATGCGCGCCGGCGATCTGCTCCAGTGCCAGCGCCATTTCGGCTGCGGCGGTCAAGGCGTCCTTGCGCAGGGCCATCGGCACGGTGCCGGCATGGCCGGCCTCGCCGGTGACGCGCACCTGTGCGCGGCTCTGCGCGTTGATGGCGGTGACGATGCCGACGGCCTCGTTCTCCGCCTCCAGCACCGGCCCCTGCTCGATATGGACTTCGAGATAGGCCTGGATCGAGCCTGGCTTGCGGGCCAGCGCCGCGATCCCCGCCGGATTGCCGCCGAAGGCGACGAGCGCTTCGCCGAGCTTCACGCCATCGCTGTCGCGCGCCTCCAGCCAGGCCGGGTCATAGGCGCCGGCCAGCGCCTCCGAGGTCGAGAGATGCGTCGGGAACCGGACATTCTCCTCGTCGCCGAAGCCGATCACCTCCAGCGGGAAGGGCAGGCTGATCCCGGCATCGCGCAAGGCCTGTGCGGCAAGGATGCCGGCGACGACGCCGAGATTGCCGTCGAAGCGTCCGCCATCCTTCACCGTGTCGATATGCGAGCCGATCAGCACGGCAGGCGCCCCCGGCACGGTGCCTTCGCGCCGGCCCTGCACCGAGCCGGCAGCGTCGATGAAGGCGGTGAGCCCCGCGACCTCCATCGCGCCCTTGACCCATTCCGCCGCTTGCTTGTGTGCGGGCGAGAGATAGAGGCGCGTCAGCTTGCCGGGCTCGTCGCTGAAGCGATTGAGGCCGGCAAGCGCCGCGAAGGCACGGGCGCCGAGGACGGCGGCGGAGGGAAGCGTCTGCGTCATGCCGCCAAGCTAGAGCAGGGCTTTCAAAACTGCGACGGCCAATTTCGCCAAGCAGCTTCTCTCCGGTGGCATGATCCGGCCTCCGCCACCCTCGTCTCAGTAGGTCGCGCGACCGCCGGAGAGGTCGAACACGCCGGCCGTGGTGAAGCTGTTCTCGGCCGAGGCGAGGAAGGCGACCATCGAGGCGACCTCGTCGGGCAGCAGGAAGCGCCCGCGCGGGATCTTCGCCAGCATGTAGCCGATATGCTCCTCGCTCATCTGGTCGAAGATGCGGGTGCGCGCCGCCGCCGGCGTGATGCAGTTCACCGCGATGTCCTTGTCGGCGAGCTCCTTGCCGAGCGACTTGGTCAGCGCGATCACCGCCGCCTTCGAGGCGGAATAGGCGGAGGCGTTGGGATTGCCCTCCTTGCCCGCGATCGAGGCGACGAGGACGATGCGGCCGTAATTGCGCTTGACCATGCCGGGGATCACCGAGCGGCAGCAATGCAGCGTGCCGTCGACATTGAGCTTCATGACCTTGGCCCAATCCTCGAGCGGGTACTCCCAGGTCTTGTGGTTGGGCCCGGCGATGCCGGCGCTGGTGACGAGGATGTCGATGCTGCCATGCTGGGCCTCCAGCGCGTCGCTCGCCTTCTGCACGGCCGCCGCATCGGTCACGTCGACGCCGACGCCGATCGCGCCATGGCCGATCTCGCTGGCGGCCTTGGCTGCGAGAGCCGCGTCGACATCCCAGATCGCGACGGTCGCACCGCTCTTGGCGAAGCGCTCGGCGACGGCGCGGCCGATGCCCTGCGCCCCGCCGGTGACGATGGCGACGCGCTTCTTTAAATCGATTTGGTTCATGCCAGACCTCCCGAACTTTGTGCGGGTCACCCTAGCCGGGTGGATCGGCGCCGGCCAAGAGGACATGGCCGTTTCGGTGAAATGCGCAGGGCCGTCATGCATTTTGTTAAGGATGATCGCAAAAAGACCGGGGGCCGAGGGCCTTCGCTGCGTGCCGGATCGGGGCGGTTCGAAGCGGGTCTGTGTCGCGGTGAGACGGTGTCCGGGACAGGGTGGCGCCACCATTCGGGCGATCGTTCCGGTTCGGTACAAGGCCTTGTCGCTGCAAGAGGATTGCCATTAACGCGGGCTCGCGGATCGCGGGAATAAGCCATTCACCTTTCAGCGGGCTTTGCCTTGACCCGAGCCCTGAAACGGCAAAGACAATCACGACATTCGCAATGGGCCGCCGTGCCCCTGATCGAGAGCACCGTGCCCGCAACCGCCATCACGATTGTCAGCGAAGCCAGGAGCCGCAAGCGGCCGGGTTATGCCAAGCGCGATATCGGCGGCATCGGCATCGCCGTGATGGAGCGTGAGGCGGCGATCGCGGAGGTGGTCGATGCGGTGTCGACGGGAAGCCATATGAAGATGGCTTTCTGCAACGCCAACCTGGTGAACGTCGCCGCCGGCAACGCCGCCCTGCTGCGCAGCCTCTCGACCTTCCTCGTCCTGGCCGACGGCATCGGCGTCGATCTCGGCAGCTGGATCCTCTATGGCAAGGCCTTCCCGGCAAACCTCAACGGTACGGATTTCTTTCCCACCCTCTTCGCCCGTTCCGGGCGGCCGATGCGGGTCGCCCTGCTCGGTGGCCGGCCGGGCGTCGCGGATCGCGCGGTCGCCAACCTGACGAAGCGCTACCCTGCCCATCGTTTCAGCGTGGTCTCGCACGGCTATTTCACGGCCGAAGAGGAGCCCCTCCTTCTCGAGGGCCTGAAGGCCCAGCGCCCGTACCTGCTGCTGGTGGCGATGGGCAACCCGCTGCAGGAGCGCTTCATCGCCGACAAGCTCGGCCCGCAGCATGGCTCGGTCGCGGCCGGCGTCGGGGCGCTGTTCGATTTCTTCGCCGACGAAGTGCCGCGTGCGCCCGAGTTGGTGCGCAAGGCGCGGCTCGAGTGGATCTTCCGTCTCTGGCTCGAACCGCGCCGTCTGTGGCGGCGCTATGTGCTCGGAAATCCCGCTTTCCTGATGCGCATGGCCCGGCAATATGCCATGGGCGGCCGACGCAGCGGGTGAGTTCCCTGACATTGAGAGCGACCTTTGCCCTGGCGACGCCGAGCTACAGGGGCGATATCGAGCGTTGCCGGCTGCTCTGCGCCAGCATCGATCGCTTCGTCAGCGGCCACGCCGTCCATTATCTTCTGGTCGAGGATCGTGATGTCCCGCTCTTCCGCGAGCTCGAAGGGCCACGCCGGCGCATCCTGCCGGAATCGCAATTGCTGCCGGGCTGGCTGAAATCACGGCCCGATCCGCTGAGCCTCGGCAGGCGCCGTCTCTGGACCGGAGTGCAGGCGCTGGCGCGCGGCATCCCGCCCTTGCGCGGCTGGCATGCCCAGCAGCTCAGGAAATTCGCGGTAGCGACGGCCTGCGAAGAGGATGTCATCCTCTTCGCCGATTCCGACATGCTGTTCCTGCGCCCCTTCGACCTGACCAGCCTATCGGATGACGGAGCCATCAGGCTCTATCGCAAGCCGGACGCCATCACGGCCGACATGGCGCGGCATATCCCGTGGTGCACGCATGCCTCGACCCTGCTCGGCCTCGACGCCCCGACCTTCCCGAGCCCCGACTACATCAACAACCTGGTGAGCTGGCGCCGCGACCATGTGCTGGCCCTGCTCGACCATGTCGAAAGTGTCAGCGGGCGCGACTGGGTCTCGGCCATTGCGCGCGAGCGGCAGTTCTCGGAATACATGATCTACGGCTATTTCGTCGAACGCGTGCTCGGGCTCGAGGCATCCGGCCACTGGCCGGATGCGCGCGAGCTCTGCAAGGTCTACTGGTTCAGCGAGGATGTCGCCGGCATGGAGGATCTCGCCTCCTTCGAGGAGGTGCTGGAGCCCTGGCAGGTCGCCGTCGGCATCCAGTCCTTCATCGGGCAGCCGCTCGACCGCATCCGCGCGCTGTTCGAGCGGCAGGCCTCAGCGTAACGGCCTGCGTCCCTGCGCCAGCAGCCTGTAGGTGAAGCCGGCCGAGGCGAGATAGACCACGCCGAAGACGAGGTTCATCCAGGCGGCCCAGCTTCCGGCCTCCGGGAAGCGTGTCATCACCAGCGAGATCAGCCCGGCCTTGATCGCCGTGAGCAGGCACAGGAGCGCGATGCGCGAGCCCGTGCGCTCGCGGGCATAGAGCAATTCGGCGTGATACTCGACGAGGTTGCGGAAGGCCGGGACCAGCAGCATCGGCGCGAACAGATAGGCCGCCTCCGAGACGTTGCGCCCGAGCAGGTTCGGGAAGGGCATCAGCGCGACGATGACGCAGACCAGCCCGCCGACCGAGACCAGCGCGATGCCGGCCTCATAGGCCGCAAGGCGCCTGAAGCGACCGATGCCGCGATCCTTCATGATCTTCTGGACGAGCATCTGGTTGAAGCTGCGCACCGGCATGGCGGTGAGGTCGATCACCCGGAGCGCGATGGCGTAGAGCCCGGCGGTACGTTCCCCGGCGAGCCCCAGCACCAGGAGCTTGTCGAGTTCGGACTGGACATAGAACACGATATCGGCCGCGCCGGCGAAGACGGCATCCGCCATCCGGCGCGGATAGAGGTTGCGCACGAAGCGCCAGCGCGTCCTCGGCAGGAAGGCGAGGAGCGCGATCAGCGCGCTCGCCATGGTGGCTCCGCAATAGGCGAAGGCCCAGATCTCCAGATTTGCCCGGCCGAAGGCGGCGAAGAGCAAGGCCGCCACTGTTCGCAGGCCCGAGCCGATGATGACGAGCAGCGCCGCCTGCCGGAAGCGCCTCAAGCCGTTATTGACGATGGCGACGACCTCGACGAGCCGCCAGCCCAGCACCTCCGCGACGATGATCACCGCGAAAGGCAGGAGCGCCAGGCGCTCCGCGAAGAGCAGCAGATAGGCGGCCCCGGCGACCGCGACGATCAGCGGCAACGACAGCGCGGACAGGCCGGCAAAGCCGGAGAGATAGGCGCCGAGCAACCGCGGCTTGACCGTGGCGACCCGGTAGAGCGGCGAGATGAAACCGAAGGCCAGCAGGCGCGACAGGATGAGCCCGGTCGAGGAGGCCGTGGCGAACAAACCAAATTCGCCGAGGGTCAACGTATTCGCAACGATGAGGAAGTAGACAAGGGAGATCACGAGCCGGCCGGCGGAGCCGCTCAGGATGGTGAGGTAGGCGAAGATGGTGGTGCGATCCGGTAGCATGACCCGTTTCCGCGGCGGCTGGCCCGGCGCGTGCCTTTGCGTTGCAGCATGACGCCCACCTCTTAGACCAGAGGCGTTGAACGACCCTAAACGACACGGAAGCGTCCCGATTGACCATACGGAAAGCCGAAACGGACCGAAATGAAGCGTCGCCGACGCGGCGCGGCGTGCTGCGCGGCGCGTCGGCTTGCCTGATGGCCGGCGCCATGACGGGGACCGGTGCCGCCGCCGTGCGGCCGATCCCGTTTGGCTCCGCCGCGGAGATCGGCGCCTTCCGCGGGGATGTGCGCTATCGCGACGCGCTGAAGCGCTATTGCGATGTCATCGTCCCCATGAACGACCTGAAATGGGAGGCGCTGCGGCATGACCAGCCGCGCTTCGATTTTTCGGGTGCCGACGAACTCGTCGCTTTCGCTCAGGCGAACAAGAAGGCGCTGCGCGGCCATACCCTCCTCTGGGGCGAAGCGCTGCCCAACTGGACCAGGGAGATGACGACGCGGGCTGAGGCCGAGCGCGAACTCGTCAACCACATCGAGGTCGTCGTCGACCGCTACAAGGGTAGGATCGCGACCTGGGACGTCGTCAACGAGGTCATCAAATACGATCCCACGGATGGCGGACCCTGGCGCGACACCATCTGGCAGCGCCTGCTCGGGCCGGAGCATGTCGATATCGCCTTCCGCACGGCGGCGCGGATCGATCCCAAGGCCAGGCTCGTGCTCAACGATTTCCATCTGGAGGAGCCGGTCCCCGGTGCCGCCGCGCGCCGCAAGGTCGTGCTCGATATCTGCCGGCGCCTGAAAAACAAGGGCATTCCGATCCATGGTGTCGGCATGCAGGCCCATCTCTATGCCGACAAGGGCATCGACGTGGACGGCGTGCAGCGCTTCATGCGCGATCTCGATGAGCTCGGCCTCGATGTCGAGATCACCGAGCTCGACGTCATCGACTGGAAGCTGCCGGCCGATGCCGCCCAACGCGACAAGACCGCCGCAGCCCTGGTCTCGACCTTCCTCGAGGCCGTCGTCTCGGTCAAACGACCGAAGGCGATCGTCACCTGGGGACTGACCGATCGCTATTCCTGGGTCCACGAAACCTTCCCGCGCAAGGACAGCGCCCGTGCCCGGCCCCTGCCGCTTGATGCCGATTACCGGCCCAAGCCGATGATGGCCGTGCTCGAACGCTACCGGCGTGGAGTCGCGTGATGCAGAACAGTGAAGCGTAGCGTCATGTTCACCACCGGGCCCGCCACGAGCGAAGCGCAGGACAAGCCGAACCGCCCGGAGCGGCCGGCCGCGGCGATGCCTGTCCAGCTTGCGCGGCTGGCCGATCCCCTCTGGATCCTCGGGGCGCTCTGGGCGCGGCGCTGGCTGATCGTGCTCATGGCTGTGCTCGGCCTGGCCTTGGCGATCCTCGCCGGCCTGCTGATGACGCCGAAATACGTCTCGACCGCGCAGCTTTTCATCGATCCGCGCGACCTGCGCGTGCTCCAGAACGACGTCTCCCCCAACAATGTCGGCAGCGACCCGACCTCGATCACCGGCTATCTCGAAAGCCAGGCGCGCGTGATCGCCTCCGACAGCATCAAGTCGCGGGTCGTCGAGCGTCTCGACCTTGATCGCGATCCGGATTTCGGCGGCCCTTCGAGCAGCTTCCTCTCCCGTCTGCTGGGGACCGGTACCGGTCCCTCGCCCAAGGCGACGCTCTACGCACTCGCGGCGCTCGACCGCACGGTCGCGGTGCGCCGCGGCGAACGCACCTTCGTCATCGACATCTCGGCGACGGCGCAGGATCCGGACAAGGCCGCCAAGATCGCGAATGCGCTGGCCGAGGCCTATCTCGAGGACCAGGCCGCGGTGCGCGCCGAAGCCGCGCAGAAGGCGACGGCCGCGCTGACCAGCCGACTCGAGGAACTGCGCAACCGCCTGCGCATCGCTGAGGAAAAGGCCGAGAAATACAAGGAAGCCAACAATATCGTCGGCGTCGGCGACCGTTCGCTCGGCGAGCAGCAGCTGTCGCTCAACAGCGCGCAGCTCGTCGCGGCTCGCACCCGTGCGACCGAAGCCAAGGCGAAATACGACCAGATCGCCGGTACGCGCGCCTCCAGCATCGAGGCCGGGGCCATCCCGGAAGCGGTCGCCTCCAATACGATGACCGCCTTGCGCGCCCAGCTCGGCGCGGCGCTGGCCCGCGAGGCCGATCTCGTCTCCTCCCTCGGTGCGCGGCATCCGGCGCTGACCTCGGCGCAGTCGCAGGTGCGCGACGCCAGGCGCCAGATCAGTGAGGAACTCGCCCGTATCGGGCGTGCCGCCAAGGTCGAGTATGACCGCGCGGTCGAGGCCGAGCGTCAGCTCGCCCGTCGCGTCGAGCAGCTCACGGCGGGGCAATACGCCGCTGGCCGGGCCTCCGTGCAATTGCGCGAGCTCGAACGCGAGGTCGAATCCTCCCGTGCCATCTATGACGCCTTCCTGAGGCGTGCCCGCGAGACCGGCGAGCTCGGCGGCATCGACACCACCAATGCCCGCATCATCAGCCCGGCCATGCCCCCTTTGGAGAAGAGCGGCATGAGCCGCCGGACGCTGGCATTGCTGGGGGCCTTTGGTGGCGGCGGGGCGGGCGTCCTTCTGGCGCTGGGACTTGCCGTCTTCGCCGTGCCGCGCCCGCCGGAGCCCCCGCCGGCTCCGAAGCGCGAACCGTTCTGGCGCCGTGCCCCGCGCCCGGTTGCGCCCGAGCCGGTCGAGACCGAGAGCCCAGCTCCAGCTTCCGCGCCGGCCGTTGCGGTCACACCGCCACCCCCCAAACCGGTGGCGTCAGCTCCCGCGCCCACCGAGCCGCCACCGCAGCAGCAGCCCGCTCAAACGAGCGCAAGACCGGCGAACTGGCGGCGCCTGATGGCGATCCCGGGCGGCTCCGCGAAGCGCGCTGGAAACGCTCCCGAGGCCGCGCCCGTTTCCGAGAGCACCTCCGAACCTGTATCCGAACCGGCGCCCCTGCCGATGCTCGGCACCATCCCGCAGGTGCGCAACCGCCGCTGGCGGCGTGACGTGGCCGAGGCGCGCTCGGTCTTCCAGGGCCAGAGCCATCTCGTCGATGTCATAGACAAGCCGCAGTCAGGTTTCGCTGCCGCCATTGCTGCGACCCGTCGCGAGTTGGCCGGGGCCGCAGGCGGCGAGCATCGCCGCCGCATCTTGGTCGTCGGCCTGGAGCCGCAGGTGGGCGCGACGACGCTCGCCCTCAATCTGGCGCTCGATGCCGCCCGGTCCGGCCTGCCGGCGCTGTTGGTCGATGCCGCGGGCGGTGCCCATGGCCTCACCCCGGTCTTCGCGGCGGACGCATTGATCGGGCTTGGCGATGTCATGTCCGGCCAGGTGGCACTGGGTCGCGCGATCATGAAGGACGAGGGCACCGGCCTGACCTTCATGCCCTATGCGGGGGCGGTCCCATCGGCCGGCGCGGGTTCGCTGCGGACGGGTGCCTTCGCGGCGACGCATCGCTTCGGGCCGATCATCGTAGATGGCGGCCATCTGGCGGCGGACAGCCTGATCGGGCGCTTCGCCGAGGTGGTGGACGATATCGTGCTGGTCGCGCGCGACGGCAAATCTGCCCAGGCCGGGGCCGAACACCTGAAGGCGCAGCTCGGAACGCATGCGGGCAAGCTGCGCGGCGTCGTGATCAACGTGGTGTGAGCGTCACGACCGGGCCCTGCGCCGGTCAGTTGTTCTCGGGCTTGCGATATTGCTCGTTGGCGACGCCGAATTCGGACATCAATCGGCCGATCGCGACCTGGGCGTGGTAGAGCCCGATCACCCCGGAGCGCGTGCGGAGGCCCAGAGCAAGCCCGCGCGGGACCGACGCGGCCAGCAGGGCCAGCGATTTCGCCAGCACCCGAAGCCTTCCGGCGGTTCCAGGATTTTGCCGCCGTTCGATCGCGGCCGAGATCGCGCCGTTGCGCAGGCCGCGTGCGTTGATCCAGCTGAATTCGCTGCGCCGTTCCGGCATGGTCTCGCGCTGCGCGGCCTCCTGCACCCACCAGAAGCGGAAGCCGGCGGCCTTGGCGCGGGTGAAGAAATCCGTGTCGCCGCCGCCGGTGAAGTCGAAGCTCTCGTCGAGGAAAGGGAAACCGAGCCGGTCGAGCACGCCGCGCCGGATCAGGTAATTGGCGCTGGAATAGAGCATCGGCACCGGCCCGGAGACACTGTAATGCGAACGGAATACCGGATGCGCCGAGAGCCAGGTACGCGACGCATCGGCAAAGGCGGCTGTCACCGAACCGCCGAACAGCTCGGCAGGCGCCGTGCGGGCCGCCGTGACGAAGGCATCGAGCCATCCGGGCTCGGCTTCCTCGTCGTCGTCGATGCCGAGAACCTGTTCCAGCGCGGGAAAGCGCGTCAATGCGCAGCGCCAGGCCGCGTTATAGGCCTTGCAGTTGCCCTGGCGCGGCTCGACGATGACGAAGCCCTTGAACAGTCCAGCGGCAAGCAGCGCGCTGGCGCGGGCGGCTCCGGCCCGCTCGACGCCTTCGTTCTCGACGACGATCACCGCGAAATCATGCCCGCCTTTCTGGCCGGCGAGCGAGCGCAAGGTCGCCTCCAGCATCTCCGGGCGCCGGAAGGTCGGGACGCAGACGACGCTCGTAACCCCGGCCAGCGCCTCCGGCGCCGAGCATGCCACCACCTCGAAGCTTTCGGGCGTGCCGAAAACCGGCCCGGCGGAGCGGTCTCGCTCGCCTCTCGTCATGCTTTCGTTTGTCTGGCTGGCCATGGTCATCGACCTGCAAACTAGGCTGCGGCAACTTAAGGTTCGGTGTCCGCCTCTCTCGAAAGAGCGGCGGATCCCTGCAACTCCCGTTGATCATAGCCGGCGGCATGGCTTGACCTGCCCGGCCAATGGGAGGAGTGGAATGACCTCCTGCCGACGAGCTCTTTCGCCTTGCGCCTTGCTTTCCTGACTTCGCTCATCCCCGTCGCCCGGCCGGATACCGGCTTCGAGATCGCCAATGCGGCGATCCTTTCGGCATTGCGCGAGGCCGGGCACACGGTCACCGCGATCGGCTTCCTCCGTCCCGGCGAGATCCCGGCGGAGCCGGAGCAGGCGATCGTGGTCACTGAGGCCGATATCGAGAACGCGGTGGTTCCGGCCGTGCAGAAGCTGCGCTGGCTCGTCGACGCCGTGCGGCTCGGGCTGCCGGTGGCCTGCGCGAAACTCAGGCTCGCCGGAGCAGGCCGCCTCGTCGAGGCCGTCCGGGCGCAGGGACCCTTCGATGCGCTGGTCCTGAATTCGGTCATGCTGCCCGGTGCCTTTCCCGAGCTGCTGCGGATCGCGCCCTGCATCCTGGTCGAACATAATATCGAGCATGTCTCGGCCCGGCAGAATGCCGAGCATGCCGGAAATCCGCTGTTGCGCCGGCTCTACGGGCGCGAGGCGCAATTGCTCGAGCGGCTGGAGCGGCGGCTCTGGGACGAGGCGCGCTTCATCTGGACGCTGGCCGAGGAGGATCGACGGGCGCTCGGCCCCGCCCATCAGGCGAAGTCCTGTGCCCTGCCGCTGGTGTCCGGGAGCGCGGCCGCAGCCCCGCCGGATGATCTCGGCGAGGCCCCGGCCTTCGATATCGGCCTGATCGGCACCTGGACCTGGGGCCCCAATCTGATCGGGCTCGACTGGTTCCTGCGCGAGGTCTGTCCGCTGCTCCCGGAGGGAATCCGCGTTGCGGTTGCCGGGCGCGTCCCGCCCGAGCTGCGCGCGCCGCCGAATGTGACGCTTGTCGGCCGGGTGCCCTCGGCCGAAGGCTTCCTGCGCTCCTGCCGGCTCGTCGCGCTATCGAGCCGGGCCGGAACCGGCGTGCAGCTCAAGACGATCGAGGCGATGCAGCTCGGCCTGCCGGCCGTCGCCACGACCCTGTCCTGCCGCGGTTTCACGGAAATGCCTGCCAATTTCACCCTCGCCGATACGGCCGAGGATTTCGCCCGGGCGCTGACGGAGCGCGTCGCGGCGATCCGCTCAGGGGATCGGCAACGCATCGACGGCGCGGCCTTCATGGCGAGCCAGCGCAAGGCGCTGGCGGATGGCCTCGCACGCGGGCTTGCCGCCGCCAGGGGCTAAGAGCGGCTATTCCGCCGCGGCCTTGCCGGCGCGGCGGCCGATCAGGCCGAAGATCGGGCCGGCCGAGACCATCACCAGGAAGACGCGGATGATGTGGTGGGCCGCCACGAAGGCGACCTCGGTATGGAGCGCCAGCGCGATCAGGCTCATCTCGGCGAGGCCGCCGGGCGAATAGGCCAGGATCAGCGGGATATGGCCGTGCACGGAGACCAGCGCGACGAGCCAGGCGAAGCCCAGTGTCAGGGCCAGCAGGATCGCGGTCGAGCCGACCGAGAGCAGGAGCACGCGCAGGATGATGCGCGGCGGCGTGCCGACGAAGCGGCAGCCGATCGTCACGCCGAGCACGAGCTGCGCTGCATTGACGATTTCCGACGGCGGCATCGCGGCGCTCAGGCCGGCGACATGCACGATCGCGCTGACCAGCATCGGGCCGAGCAGATATTTCGCCGGCATCCTGAGCCAGTGCCCGACGATCACGCCGACGATGCCGCAGCCGATCAGCCAGAGCTCGGAGCTGATGGGCGTCTGTGCCAGCGACGGGCCGGCGACGCGCCCACCGCTCAGCGTGACCCCGCCGATCCACTGCACGATGAAGGGCAGCGTCATCACCACCAGCAGGATACGAGCCGAGTGGATCAAGGCGATGATGCGGGCATCGCCACCTTTCTCCTCGCCGACGGTGACCATCTCGATCAGCCCGCCCGGCATGCCCGAGAAGAAGGCCGTGACGGGATCGAACCCGGCGACGCGGCGGAAATAGCTGACGCAGCACAGCCCGCAGGCGACCATGAACAGCACGAGCCCGGCCAGCGTCGGCAGCCAGTTCGGCAGTTGCGCGATCACCTCGGGCTTGAACGAGGCGCCGAGCATCACGCCGATCACCGCCGTCATCGGCGGACGGATTACGGACGGCGCAGCCACAGGCAGGCTGATCAGGGCCGCGAAGGTGCAGAACACCATCGAGCCCAGCATCCAGGGCAGGGGTAATTTGGCCTGCACGAAGAGCCAGCCGCCGAGCCCGCCGAGCGCGAGCGCCAGCGCAAAGCGGCGATAGGGGAAGCGGCTGGGAGCCAGAGCCTTGATCCCGCCCAGGAAATCGTCGAGCAGGGCCTTCATCGGCCTGGTCCGCCGTGCCGGCTCAACCGGTCGGTTGCCATGGCCCGAAAGCGGGAAGAGGGGCGGTCTCGAAGCGTCAAGCGGCAGGTCCCTTTCGGGTTCCTCCTAGAGACTGTTCGCGCCGTTGCACAGCCCGCGCCGGGTATGTCGCCCCTGCGCGTCGCGCGGCCGGGACAACGCGGCCATGTCGCATTGTCATTGGCCGAATTGCCGCGTTTCCTCAATGATTTGCGGCAGGGATGAAATGCTGGGCCGGTCATCGGCCGCCGACCACTGGTTGAGGGTGATGAGCGAGGAGCGGCAGTCCGGCCGGCAGGGTCGGCCGGGGTTCGAGGGCAATGCCCCCTGGCACGAGCCAGCCGCTTCTGCGCCTCCCGAGCCGGGTGTTTCTCGTCTTGGCCCGATCGTCGAGCCTGAACCGCCCGTTGGTGCGAAAGCAGGCGGGGTGGGCTGGTTCGAAAGCCGCAGGCAGCGTCTGCGCTATTGGTGGCGCGGCGCGAGCCCCAATCTGCGCGGCTCGGTCCTCATGTTCGCGGCGATGCTGGTTTATGCGGTAATGGTCGCCGGCATCAAGCATGTCGGACAGGGCATTCCGCTCGTGCAGATTCTGCTGATCCGGCAGGTGATCATGACCGCGATCCTGCTGCTCTTCGCGGCCGGCAGCCTGCGGCGGGCCTTGCATACCGACAGGCTCGGCCTGCAGATCTTCCGCAGCGTGGTCACGTTGCTTTCGATGCTCTGCGGCTTCACCGCGGTGATCAAGATCCCGCTTGCCCAGGCGACCGCGATCGGCTTCAGCCAGGTGCTGTTCGTCACCATCGCGGCGGTGCTCTTCCTCAAGGAGGTGGTCGACGGTCGGCGCTGGGCTGCGACCGTGATCGGCTTCATCGGCGTGCTGATCATGCTGCGCCCGAGCTCGGAGGGGCTGGATATCTATGCCCTGCTCGCGGTCGCCGGCGCGATATGCGGCGCCGCCATCACGGTCAGCGTGCGCAAGCTCGCCGCGAGCGAGCGCACCGATACGATCCTGCTCTATCAGGGCATCGTGCTGATCGTGCTCCTGTCCGTGCCGACCCTGCTCTGGTGGCAGCCGCCGACGCCCAATCAATGGTTCTGGCTGATCACGCTCAGCCTGTTCGGTACCGCCGGGCAATGGCTGATCACCCGCGCCTATCAGGTCGGCGAGGCGGCGGCGCTGGCGCCGCTCGATTTCAGCCGCCTGCTGCTGGCGAGCTTTACCGGCTTCGTCTTCTTCGCCGAGATTCCCGAGCTCACCACCTGGCTCGGCGCGGCCGTCGTCATCGGCGCGACGCTCTACACGATCCGCAAGAACGCCCGCAGGGTCGCGCCGCCGCCAGCCCCGGTCTGAGCGGCCGGGATTGCGCCGTCCCCGTCCCGGGCGCTATGAATCGGCGCACGCCTCTCCCGCGTGCGGCCGCCCGGCTTCGCCCCGCGCGGCACGACATCCAGAGGCCGGATCATGCGCATCGAAAACGACCCGAAGCTCGACTTCCGCGACGTGCTGATTCGTCCGAAGCGCTCGACGCTGGGCAGCCGCGCCGAGGTCGATGTCGAGCGCAGCTTCCACTTTGCCCATACCGGCAAGGAGTGGAAGGGCTTCCCGCTGATCGCCGCCAACATGGACGTGGTCGGCACCATGGCGATGGCCAGGGCGCTCTTGAAGCACGGCGCCATGGTCGCCCTGCACAAGCACTACAGCGCCGCGCAACTGATCGCCTTCTTCCGCGAGCCCGGCTCCGCCAATGCCTTCTATTCGCTGGGCACGACCGATTCCGACCATGACAAGCTGAAGGCCGTCCACGCCCAGTCGCCGATCACCAAGATCTGTCTCGACGTCGCCAACGGCTATACCGAGAAATTCGTCGACACGGTCAAGGCGACGCGCGCCGCCTTCCCGGACGCGGCGATCATGGCCGGCAATGTCGTCACCGGCGACATGACCGAGGCGCTGATCCTCGCCGGCGCCGATATCGTCAAGGTCGGCATCGGGCCGGGCTCGGTCTGCACCACCCGTAAGATGACCGGCGTCGGCTATCCGCAGCTCTCCGCCATCATCGAATGCTCGGATGCGGCCCATGGCCTGAAGGGCCTCGTCTGCGGCGATGGCGGTCTGACCGTGCCGGGCGATGTCGCCAAGGCCTATGGCGGCGGCTCCGATTTCGTGATGATGGGCGGCATGCTCGCCGGCCATGACGAGTGCGAGGGCGAGATCCGCTACGAGGAGCGCGACGGCGAGAAGGTGCCGGTGGCGATGATCTTCTACGGGATGTCCTCGGATACGGCGATGAACAAGTATTCCGGCGGCGTCGCCAAATACCGGGCCTCGGAGGGCAAGACCGTGGAGGTGCCGTATCGCGGCCCGGTCGAGGGCACGATGCAGGAATTGATGGGCGGCGTGCGCTCGGCCATGACCTATATCGGCGCGGTCCGTCTGAAGGAGATGTCGAAGCGCACCACTTTCATCATGGTCGGCAGCCAGCTCAACACCATCTTCGGTAACTGACGCGGATTGGCATTTCCGCCGCTACCGCTTTCCTTGCGCCTGTTGCATAGTCGCCCTGCAACATAGAGAGCCGCCCGACGGCTTCGGGGAGACGGATATGACGATCAGGATCTTGAGTGCGGCGGTCATGCTCGCCGCGGGAGCTTCGGTGGCGCAGGCGCAGCAGCTCGCGCCGAGCCCGACGCTGGACGCCATCAAGGCGCGCGGCAATCTCGAATGCGGCGTGCATCTCGGTCTGCCCGGCTTCTCCTTCGCCAATGACAAGGGCGAATGGAGCGGGCTCGACGTCGATTACTGCAAGGCGCTCGCCGCCGCCGTGCTCGGCGATGCCAACAAGGTCAAGTACACGCCGACCTCGGTGCAGCAGCGCTGGCCGATCCTGCAATCGGGCCAGGTCGACGTGCTCTCGCGCAACTCGACCATCACCTTCTCGCGCAACGCGACGCTCGGCCTCAATTTCCAGGGCATCAATTTCTACGAGGGCCAGACCTTCATCGTCCGCAAGTCGGCCAATGCCAAGACGGCGGCCGATCTCGACGGCGCCTCGGTCTGCGTCGCCGCCGGCTCGACCGAGGAGAAGAACGCCGCCGACTGGTTCCGCGAGCGCAACCTCAAGACCACCATCACCAATTTCCAGAAGAACGACGACGCCATCGCCGCTTATGACGCCGGCCGCTGCGACGCCTATACCGCCGGCGTCGGCGCGCTTGCCGGCCAGCGCGCCAAGCTCAAGACCCCCGAGGATCACGTCATCCTGACCCAGCCGATCTCGAACGATCCGCAGGGCCCGGTGACGCGCTGGGGCGACGAGCGCTGGCAGCTCGTCGTGCGCTGGGTGCTGAACGGCATGATCGCCGCCGAGGCGCTCGGCGTCACCTCCAAGAACGTCGACGACATGAAGGCGAACTCCAAGAACTCGGAAGTGCGTCGCCTGCTCGGTGCCGAGGGTGGCTTCGGCGCGATGATGGGGCTCTCGAACGACTGGATGTACAACGCCATCAAGCAGGTCGGGAACTACGGCGAGAGCTTCGAGCGCACCGTCGGCATGGGTTCGAACCTGAAGATGGAGCGCGGCCAGAACCAGCTCTGGATCAAGGGCGGCCTGCTCTTCACTCCGCCCTTCCAGTGAGAGCGGACGCCTAGCGACCCCGCCAGCGCGTCATCCCGGACAAGCCGCGTGAGCGGCGCCGATCCGGGATCCATGCCTGAACCGTTCCGGCATGGATCCCGGGTCTCCACTTCGTTCCATCCGGGATGACCGCGCGTTTCCGACGCAAGTTGCGAAGGCCTCGCGGCATGAATGTCCTGTCCCTCCTCAACGACAAGCGCGTCCGCGACTGGTTCTACCAGATCGCCCTGATCCTGCTGCTCGTCGGCCTCACCGTGTTCTTCGTGCGCAACGCCTCGGAGAACATGGTCAAGGCCGGCATCGCCTCGGGCTTCGACTTCCTCTGGCGGACCTCGGGCATCGAGGTGCCCTTCGTCCTGACCGGCTATACCCAGTCGGACGATATCTTCGCCCTGTTCTGGGTCGGCGTCGCCAACACCATGCTGGTCACGGTGATCGCCATCGTGCTGGCGACGCTGCTTGGCTTCGCGCTCGGCATTGCCAGGCTGTCCTCGCACTGGCTGCTCTCGACCATTGCCGGCGCCTATATCGAGTTCGTCCGCAACATCCCGCTGCTGTTCTTCGTGCTGTTCTGGTATTTCGGCGTCATCGCCGCCCTGCCGCAGCCGCGCCAGAGCATCGGCCTGTTCGGCGTCGCCTTCCTCAACAATCGCGGGCTCACCATCCCGCTGCCGGATGCGCCCAGCAATTTCCGCTGGGCGGCGCTGGCGGTGCTCGCCTCCTGGCTCTGCTACTGGCTGGCCAGCGTCTGGGCGCGCAAGCGCAAGGAGCGCACCGGGCAGGATGCGCCGTTGCTCGCCATCGGCATCGGCCTGATCGTGGTCGTCCCGGCGCTGGCCATCGCCTGGGCCAGTCTCGCCACGCGCTGGGACATTCCGGTGCTGCGCGGCTTCAACTATCGCGGCGGCTTCGTCGTCATCCCTGAATTCGTCGCGCTGCTTGCGGCGCTCGTCACCTATACCGCCGGCTTCATCGCCGAGATCGTGCGCGGCGGCATCGAATCCGTGGCGAAGGGGCAAAGCGAGGCCGCCTCGGCGCTCGGCCTGCGTCCCGGCCGCATCCTCAGCCTCGTGGTCATTCCGCAGGCGTTGAGGGTGATGACCCCGCCGCTGACCAACCAGTATCTCAACGTGCTCAAGAATTCGTCCTTTGGCGCCGCGATCGCCTATCCCGACGTGGTCAGCCTGTTCATGGGCTCGGCGCTCAACAATACCGGCCAGGCGATCGAGATCATCGCCATGACGCTGGCGGTCTACCTCGTCATCGGGCTCACCGTTTCGGCCCTGATGAACTGGTACAACGCCCGCATCGCCCTGGTGACGCGATGACCCGCGCCCCCTCCCTCTCGATCTGGCGCGAGCGCCTGTTCGGCACGCCCTTCACCGGCTTCACCAGCGTGGTGCTGATCGTCCTTATGGCCTGGATCGCCATCCCGCTGATCCGCTGGGCCGTGATCGACGCGACCTGGATTGGCTCGACGCGGGCCGACTGCGCGCCCGGTGGCGCCTGCTGGGTCTTCATCCGCGCCCGTTTCGGCCAGTTCATGTACGGGCTTTATCCCGTCGACCAGCGCTGGCGCGTCGATATCGCTGGCATTCTCGTCCTGGCGAGCGTGCTGGCGGTCGTCTTCGCGCCACAGCGCCTCCGCCTGAAGCTCGCGCTGGCGCTGCTGGTCATCCTGCCGCCGCTCGGCATCTGGCTGCTCTCCGGAAGCTTCGGCCTGCGCCATGTCGAGACGCGCGAATGGGGTGGGCTGACGCTGACCCTGTTCATCTCGGTCTATTCGAGCCTGATCGCGATCCCGCTCGGCATTATCTTCGCGCTCGGCCGGCAATCGGAACTCAGGATCATCCGCCTGATCAGCGTGATCTTCATCGAGTTCTGGCGCGGCGTGCCGATCATCGCGGTGATCTTCCTCGCCTCGCTCCTGTTGCCGCTGATCCTGCCCGGCGGCATCGGCATCGACCGGCTGGCGCGCGCCGTCATCGGGCTCGGCTTCGTCATCGCCGCCTATATGGCGGAAGCGGTGCGCGGCGGCCTGCAGGCCCTGCCCAAGGGCCAGCGCGAGGCGGCGACGGCGCTCGGCCTCAACTACTGGAAGGCGACGGGGCTGATCGTCCTGCCGCAGGCCCTGCGCATCTCGCTGCCGGCAATGACCAACGAGTTCATCGCGCTGATCAAGAACACGACGCTGGTGCTGGTCGTCTCGATCCTCGACCTGCTCGGCATCGCGCAGGCCTCGCTGGCCGATCCCAACTGGGTCGGCATGAACATGGAGGCCTATGCCTTCTCGGGTGCGATCTACTGGCTGATCTGCTTCGCGCTCTCGCGCTGGAGCCGTTCGCTCGAGAAGAAGCGGAGGTTGTGACGGAGCGGGACACCTCTCAAAAAAACGCTGTCATCCCGGGCGACCAAAGGGAGACCCGGGATCCATTCCGGAGCGCTTCCGGCAAAGGTTCCGGAATGGATCCCGGATCAGCGCCGCTTCGCGGCTTGTCCGGGATGACGGCGGTGAAAGGGGCAACAAAAAAACCGGCCTTTCGGCCGGTTTTCTTTATTCGCTGCTCCGAAGCCGATCAGGCCCGGACCTTGCTCCGGTCGCGCCGGCGATCGGCGGCGGGCTGGTAGGCGATGCGGGCATGGTGGCTGCAATAGGGCAGGCCGGTCTGCGAGCGGGCGCCGCAGAAGCGGAATTCAGGGGTTGTCGGGTCGCCCATCGGCCAGCGGCACATGTACTCGCGCAGGTCCATGATGGTGACGCGCTCCGAGAACGGGATCACCACGTCCTCGGACGGCAGCGGCACGGCTTCCACCTCGATCTCCGCCTCGGGGGCGAAGGCCGGGGCCAGCGCATGGGCGCCGCGCGTCGGGGCAGGCGCCGCCATCGGGTGGCTCGGCGTGCGGGCCGGTGCCTTGCGCGGGGCGCTGTTGCGTGGCGCGGCGGGCTGTGCCGCGCTCTTGGCCCGGCCCGAGAGGCCGAGGCGGTGGACCTTTCCGATCACCGCATTGCGCGTGACATTTCCCAGCTCGGCGGCGATCTGGCTGGCGCTCAGCCCGTCGCTCCAGAGCTTCTTGAGCTGCTCGACGCGCTCGTCCGTCCATGCTCCGGCTTCGTTCATCCGCATCACCTGTCTTGTCCGGCCGGCCCCTCGCGGGTCCTGCCTTTAAGGGCGCTTCGTGACGGAATCCGGGACCGGCGGCGCTGTCGCAAGGACAAGGCCGTTACTGCCGCAACAGACGGTACAGGAGGCGCCGCACGAAATGTCGTATCTGACGAAGCCGACCATACAAGCTGCGGTGACTCGCGAACAAGAGTCGGCGAATCCGATTTGGGCTTTTCCCCAGACGATTCGCCATCGGGCGGTCAAGCGAATCCTTTCGGCAACACTGTCCCTGCGGCATTGAATTGACAGTCGCGGCCGCCTTAAGCATATTTATCCACAAGGTGACGCCGCCCCCGATCGGGCGGCGCTTATGTTTGGCGGATCAAGGTTCCGACGATGCGGATGACGGCGCGACGAGAGATCGGGAGCTGGGTGCGACGATAACGTCGTCACCGGGTCTTATCGTGGCTGCATGCCTGCAGCATCCATCCCGGATCGTCGTTCTCCGTTCAGCGCCAATCCGTTTCTCACCCCGTCCCCTTCGCGAGGATCTTCGTCTCATGGCTCCCGCCCCTGCTTCCGCCAGCCAGTCCGTGCTTGTTCCGACCTATGCCCGTGCCCCCGTCGCTTTCGAGCGCGGCGAAGGTCCCTGGGCGATCACGGCCGATGGCACGCGCTATCTCGATTTCGGCGCCGGCATCGCGGTCAACGCGCTCGGCCACGCCCATCCGCATCTCGTCAAGACGCTGACCGAGCAGGCCGGCAAGATCTGGCACACCTCGAACCTCTATGGCGCGCCGGATGGCGAGCGGCTGGCCCGCCGGCTTTGCGAGGCGACTTTCGCCGAGCGCGTCTTCTTCACCAATTCCGGCGCCGAGGCGAACGAGTGCGCCATCAAGATGGCGCGGAAATACCATGCCGCGAAGGGCCATCCCGAGCGCTACCGCATCATCACCTTCGAAGGCGCCTTCCACGGCCGGACGCTGGCGACCATCGCCGCTGGCGGCCAGCAGAAATACATCGACGGCTTCGGTCCCAAGGTCGACGGCTTCGACCAGGTGCCCTTCGACGACGAGAAGGCGCTGCGCGCCGCGATCACGCCCGAGACGGCCGCGCTGATGATCGAGCCGATCCAGGGCGAGGGCGGCCTGCGCTCCGTGCCGGCCCGCTTCCTCAAGCTGCTGCGCGAGCTCTGCGACGAGCAGGGCCTGATGCTGATCTTCGACGAGATCCAGACCGGCGTCGGCCGCACCGGCAAGTTCTTCGCGCATGAGATGTATGGCGTTGCGCCCGACATCATGTCGATCGCCAAGGGTATCGGCGGCGGCTTCCCGATGGGCGCCTGCCTCGCGACCGAGGAGGCCGCCTCCGGCATGACGCTCGGCACCCATGGCACGACCTTCGGCGGCAATCCGCTCGCGATGGCTGTCGGCAATGCCGTGCTCGACGTGGTGCTGGCGCCCGGCTTCATCGAGAATGTCGGCCAGATCGCTCTTCGCTTGAAGCAGTCGCTGGCAGAGCTCAAGGACAAGCACCCGGACGTCATCGCCGAGATCCGCGGCGAGGGCCTGATGCTCGGCCTCAAGCTGCACACGCTGAACACCGAGTTCGTCAACGAAGCCCGCGCCCATGGCCTGCTCGTCGTCGGCGCTGGCGACAATGTCGTGCGCCTGCTGCCGCCGCTGATCATCACCGAGGCCGATGTCGCGGAAGCCGTGTCGCGTCTCGACAAGACGGCGGGCGCGATCGAAGCCGCGCTGAAGCGGCCGGCCGCCGAATAAGTTCATCCGCAAGCCCCACACCAGCGAAGCGTAAGGAAGCGCCCGTGACGCGCCATTTCCTCGATCTCTCCGATTTCTCCGGCAGCGAGCTGCGTGCGATCCTGCGCACCGGCGAGGAGATCAAGTCGCGACGCCGTACCCCCGCAGCCGTCGGTGACCGCCTGCTTGAAGGCAAGGTCGTCGCGACCATCTTCGAGCAGCCGAGCCTGCGTACCCGCGTCTCCTTCGATGTCGGCATCCGCGAGCTCGGCGGTTCGCCGATGATGGTCGCCGGCCATGAGATCGAACTCGGCGAGCGCGAGACCATCGCGGATACCGCCCGCGTGCTCTCGCGTTATGTCGACGCGATCATGATCCGCATCCTCGACCACGATTCGCTGGTCGAGATGGCGAGATACGCCACCGTCCCGGTGATCAACGGCCTGACCAAGCGCCAGCATCCCTGCCAGGTCATGGCCGACGTCATGACCTTCGAGCAGCGCAAGGGCGCGATCGAGGGCAAGCGCATCGCCTGGACCGGCGACACCAACAACGTGCTGACCTCCTGGGTCCACGCCGCCGGCCGGCTCGATTTCGAGTTGTCCGTCGCGACGCCTGAGGAACTGGCGCCGCCGCCGGCCCTGATCGCCTGGGCCAAGAAGCAGGGCGCCAAGATCAAGCTGACTCATCGTCCCGAGGAAGCGGTCGAGGGCGCCGATTGTGTCATCACCGATTGCTGGGTCTCGATGGGCGACGACGACGAGGGCACCCGCCACAATCTGCTGCGACCCTATCAGGTCGATGACAGGCTGATGCAGCGCGCCGAGAAGGACGCGATCTTCATGCATTGCCTGCCGGCCTCGCGCGGCGAGGAGGTCACGGACGCGATCATGGACGGCCCGCAATCGGCTGTCTTCGACGAGGCCGAGAACCGCCTCCACGCGCAGAAGGGCATCCTGGCCTGGTGCTTCGGCGGAGTGGCGGCTTGATGGCCGTGGACGACACCATGGACACCGTCGGGCTCGACGACCGGGTCATCCCCTTCGCCGTGCCCGATCTCGATGTGCGCGGCCGCATCGTGCGGCTGGGCGCGTCGATCGATACGATCCTCGATCGCCATGGCTATCCCGAGCCCGTCTCGCGCGTGCTCGGCGAGGCGGCGGCGCTCACCGTCCTGCTCGGCACCGCGCTCAAGTTCGAGGGCCGCTTCCAGCTCCAGACCAAGAGCGATGGCGCCATCCCGATGATGGTCGTCGATTTCAATGCGCCCGATAATTTCCGCGCCGTCGCCCATATCGACGAGGCCAAGCTCGTCGAGGCGATCGCACTCGGCAAGGTCTCGACAGGCGAATTACTGGGCGAGGGCCATCTTGCCATGACCGTCGACCAGGGCACGGCCACCACGCGCTACCAGGGCATCGTCGCGCTGAAGGGCCAGAGCCTTGAGGAAGCCGCCCACCAGTATTTCCGCCAGTCCGAGCAGATCCCGACGCGGGTCCGCCTCGGCGTCGGCACGGTCACGACGGGTGGACGCCCGCAATGGCGCGCCGGTGGCATCCTCGTGCAGTTCATGCCGCATTCGCCGGACCGCCTGCGCGCGGCCGACATCCATCCCGGCGACGCGCCCGAGGGCCACGATATCCTCGCGGGCAACGACTCGGACGGCATCGCCGACGATGCCTGGATGGAGGCGCGTTCGCTGGTCGAGACGGTCGAGGACCACGAACTGCTCGACCCGACGCTGGAAAGCGAGCGCCTGCTCTATCGCCTGTTCCACGAGCGCGGCGCCCGCGTCTTCGAGCCGGTCACGGTGTATGAGGCCTGCCGCTGCTCGCGCGAGCGCGTGCTCTCGATGCTGCGCGGCTTCGCGCCCGCTGATCGTCAGGCGATGATCGCCGATGACGGCAAGCTCGGCGTTACCTGCGAATTCTGCTCGCGGCGCTATTCCTTCGACCCGGCCGAGGTCGAAGAGGGGCAGGCGGCTGGGCAGTAGTTCCCGAGCACGACGTTTCCGTCATGGTCGGGCTTGTCCCGACCATCCACGTCTCAGCTGGTCGAAGTCCGTGTTCAAGACGTGGATGCTCGCCACAGGGGCGAGCATGACGAGCGCGAGATTTCGGCTCGGCGGGTAACTACCCGGCCTGACACTCCGCCATCAGCTTGCGCATGAAGGTCTCGCCGGCCGCGAGTTGCTCCAGCGTGATGTATTCGTCCGGCTGATGCGCCTGGTCGATCGAGCCGGGGCCACAGACCACGGTCGGAAGTCCGGCCTGCTGGAAATGCCCGGCTTCGGTCGCATAGGCGACGGCGATGGTGTGGTTGCGGCCGGAGAGCCGCATGGCGAGCCGCTCGGCCTCCGAGCCCGGATCGGGCGCCAGCCCCGGCACATCCGAGGTCATCTGCGTCTCGATCGCCGCGCTCGGCGCGGTCGAGCGCATCCGCGCCAGCACCTTGTCGGCGGTCTTCGCGAAGCGCGCCGGACCGGCTTCGGGATCGGAGCTCGGGACCGTCCTGATCTCCCAGAGGATCTCGCTGCGATCGGCCAGGATGTTGCGGGCGATGCCGCCATGGAACGTGCCGATATGGACGGTGTCATAGGGCGGGTCGAAGCGGCCGCTTGTGTCCGGCCGCTGTTTGGCGTCTTCCGCCATATGGTCGAGTTCGGCCGCGAGCAGCGCGCCGGCATGGACGGCGCTGGCGCCGAGCTGCGGCTTGGAGGAATGCGCTGCAAACCCCTTCACCACGGTCTGGAAGGTCCGCACGCCCTTATGGGCATCGCAGATGTCGAGCATGGTCGGCTCGCCGACGACGACGGCGCGCGGCCGCGGCAGGGTCTTGCCCATGGCATTGATGCCATCGACCACGCCGAGGCAGGTCACCTCCTCGTCATAGGACAGGAAGAGGTGGATCGGCGTCTTGAGATTGGCCGCCAGGAAATCCGGCACGAGTGCCAGCCCGAGCGCCAGAAATGCCTTCATGTCGACGGCGCCGCGGCCATAGGCCTTGCCGTCCGCGACATGCAGCGTGAACGGGTCGCGGCTCCAGGCCTGGCCGGCGACCGGCACGACATCGGTATGGCCGGAGAGCACGATGCCGCCGCGATCCTGCGGGCCGACGGTCGCGAACAGCGCCGCCTTGTCGCCGGCCGCGTTCGGGAAGCGCACGGAGGAGACGCCCCAGCCGGTGAGGTAGTCCTCGACGAAATCGAGCAGGGCCAGGTTGGACTTGTCGCTCACCGTGTCGAAGGCGACGAGGCGGGCGAGCATCTCGAGCGGCGTATAGCGCTGCCCGGCTGGAGCGGAGGCGGTCAATGCAGAACCTTCTTCACATAGGGGGAATCGAGCGGGAAGAGCGGCACCTCGACATCGAAGACCGTGCCGTTCTCATCCTGCATGGCGTAGAAGCCGTGCATCGAGCCGTCGGGCGTCGTCAGCGGGCAGCCCGAAGTGTAGTTGAAGCTCTCGCCCGGCCGCAGCACCGGCTGCTTGCCGACGACACCCTCGCCGCGGACTTCATGGACCTCGCCGCGCCCGTCGGTGATGAACCAGTGCCGGGTCATCAACTGCACGGTTTGCGTCGAGAGATTCACGATCTCGATCGCATAGGCCCAGAAATAACGGCCCTGCGCATGCGAGGATTCGCCATCCATGAAACTCGGCGACGCCGTCACGCGCACGCCATGCGTCTGGGCCTGATACATCGAAGGCTCCGCTTCGGCCGGTCGCGGCTTTCCCGCCGTGATGTGTTATCGGCCAGCCGGCGCCAGCGTCAATGTGGTGGGGCTGCGATTCTGGCGTGGACAACCTGCCGGGCCGCGCATGCCTCGCATCCACCATGCTTGGCCTTGACGGCCCGCTTCGCTAGCTATGACCGATTATTCTCAGCGGAACGCGCATGCTGACCTTCAAGCCCGGCATCCAGCCCGACAGCTCCATCCGCGCCTTCATCGAGGCGGGTGCGATCAGGCTCGCCAAACCGCCGGCCGAGGGGCAGATCCAGCCCGCGAGCCTCGACCTGCGCCTGGGTGCGCGCGCCTATCGCGTCCGCGCCTCGTTTCTTCCCGGCCCGGAGCGCACGGTGCGCAGCCGGATCGACGATCTCTCGCTGCACGAGATCGACCTGACGCAGGGCGCGGTGCTGGAGACCGACTGCGTCTATATCGCCGAACTGATGGAAGGCTTGCACCTGCCCAAGGGCCTGCGCGCCGCTGCCAATCCGAAAAGCTCGACCGGCCGGCTCGATGTCTTCACCCGCGTCATCACCGACCGCGCCCGCGAGTTCGATCTGGTCGAGGACGGCTATGACGGCCCGCTCTTCATCGAGATTTCGCCGCGCACCTTCCCGGTGCTGGTCCGCTCCGGCTCACGGCTCTCGCAGATCCGCTTCCGCGCCGGCGAGACCCGTCTCGACGACCGCGCGCTCGGCGAAATCCACGTCCGCGAGACGCTGGTCAGCGCGGCCGAGCCCTCCTTTCAGGGTGGCGTCGCCGTCAGCGTCGACCTCTCGGGCTTCGACGGCCTGCTCGGCTATCGCGGCAAGCATCACACGGCGCTGATCGATGTCGACCGCGTCGGCGCCTATCGCCCCGCCGATTTCTGGGAGCCGATCCACGACGATGGCTCTGGCAGCATGATCCTCGACCCCGGCCAGTTCTACATCCTCGCCTCCAAGGAAGCGGTGCATGTCCCGCCGGACTATGCCGCCGAAATGACGCCCTTCGACGCGCTCGTCGGCGAGTTCCGTGTCCACTATGCCGGTTTCTTCGATCCCGGCTTCGGTCATCGCGCGGCCGGCGGCCAGGGCGCCCGGGCCGTGCTCGAAGTCCGTTCCCGCGATGTGCCCTTCATCATCGAGGACGGCCAGATCGTCGGGCGCCTTGTCTACGAGAGCATGGCGGCCCGGCCGGAAGCGCTCTACGGCGCCGACCTCAAGTCGAATTACCAGGGCCAGGCTCTGAAGCTGTCCAAGCACTTCAAGAGCTGAGTGGTCACCAGCTCGCGTCTTCCCGCGATCACCGGCGATTCCCGGATGACACTTGGGCACGGAGCCGCTATGAACGCGGGCCTGCCGCGCGTTGCTTCGTCTGCGTGAAGGGCATGCGGGCGTAGTTCAGTGGTAGAACGTCAGCTTCCCAAGCTGAATGTCGTCGGTTCGATCCCGATCGCCCGCTCCAATATTTCAATGGGTTAAACCCATATCCTCGAAGCCCTGAATGTCAGAAGCTACGTAGCAGCTACGAGCCGAGCGATTCAATCGCTCTTGGGCTTCGGACCTGCTTGCGCCGGTTGAGCCACGTCGGAAGGCTTCGACTCGTTCGCTTCAGCAACCTCATTTGCGATGAGATCAGCGGCCCTCACACCGATGGCATTGGCCAGATCGTAGAGCGAGATGATCGTCGGATTTCGGCGCCCGCGTTCGAGGCCGCTGATATACCATCAGCTGAAGCCCGAGCGCGCTCCGGCCTGCTCCTGAGTCAGGCCGCGTGCCTTCCGCAAACGCGCAAATTTTCTCCGACCAGCTTGCGCCTATCCATGTGCTCAGAGCTGGCAAATTCGTGGCGACGTTCGAGGTTGCCTCTCGTCGAGCAGCCGGAACCTCAGCGCTGAAGGAGAGGCTTTGGCGATCCATCCGAGACGCCCTTCGGTTTTCGTCAATGTGGCCTCATGGCAACGATGCCGAGGCTTGACGAAGCGCATCCCAGTCAAGAGTTGCCGAATACCGTAAGGGCATGCCGTAATGGCGGGCGGCATTCTGTCGATGTCGATGCCTGCCGCCTCGCGCGATTTCGGTTCGGATGCTTCGCATTCCCGGACCGGATCATGGAATGAATCCGCCGGCTGACGAGCCGTAATGGCCGCGCCGGACTCTTGACGACCTGGGGGCTGTGTGTCTGCCCGCCTGCCACGATTGGACTGGGGCTGACGATGACGAACCGGGACTGCAACGGAACGCTCCGGCAACGGATTCTGGCCGGCACCTCTGCGCTGGCGCTTCTGCTGGCCGCCGCACCGGCCTGGGCTGATGGCGGCAAGGGCGGCGCTACAAGGGGCGGCTCCGGCGGCACGGACAGCACGACCGGCGTCGGCGGCAGTGGGGGCAGCGCGAGCGGCATTAACAGCGCTTTATTCGGTGGAGGCGGCGGCGGCGCTGGTGAAACTGGCGGCGCTGGAGGAAATGGTGGCGCGGGCGCGGGCGCGGGCGGGACGGGCGGGGCAACCGCTGGCGCTAGCGGGACAGTAGGCGGCGCTGGCTATTCCAATGGAAGCGGAGGCGGCGGTGGTGGTGGTGCCCATGGCTTTGTCGACACTGGCTCGACCTTGCCCATGACCGCAGTCAGTGGCGGGATGGGCGGTACAGGTGGTGGCAATCCCGGCGGCGCCTTCACCGGTGGCGGTGGTGGTGCGGGCGGCTACGGCGCTGTGCTGGGAGCAGCGACGGGCACATTTTCCGTCAACGTGATTGGCGGAGCGGGAGGAGCTGGCGGCACTGGTTTCGCGGGAGGCAGTGGCGGTTCGGGTGGAACGGGACTGTACATTCTGAATGGCGGGAGCTTCACAATCGACAGCGCGATCCAGGGCGGAAATGGCGGAGCGGGTGGCGCTGGGATTGGGCCATTATCAGGAGGCGGCGCCGATGGAACGGGCGGGGCGGGCATCGTCGGAACCGGCTTGTATCTGACCCTGGGCAGCACCGCCAGCGTCACTGGCGGCACGGCAGGCGGCGGAGGATCACGGGCCGACGCCATCACCTTCACGGGCGGTGCCAATGCGCTGACGCTCAACACCGGCGCCAGCCTCACCGGCAATATCGGCGTGACCGGCTCGCTGGAGTTCAATCAGCCGACTAACTTCACGCTATCCAACGTCATCACCGGCACGGGCTCGCTGTCGAAGACCGGCGCGGGCACGCTGACGCTGTCGGCCGCCAACAGCTACGCCGGCGGTGCCACGGTCTCCGGCGGCACACTGATGCAGGGCGCGGCGGGCGCCTTCGTTGGCAACAGCGCCTATACGGTGAATGGCGGCACGCTCGACCTGAACAACTACGCGCTGACCGCCTCTTCGCTGTCCGGCACGGGCGGCACGGTCGCGCTGGGCAGTGCGGCCCTGACCGTCAACCAGGCGACCGACACCAGCTTCGCAGGGGCGATCACCGGCACGGGCTCATTGTCGAAATCCGGTGCTGGCGTACTGACGCTGTCGGGCGTCAACAGCTACAGCGGCGGCACAACGGTCAATGCCGGCATTCTGCGACAGGGCGCTGGGCTAGCCTTCAACGGCGGCGCCTATACGGTGAATGGCGGCACGCTCGACCTGAACAACTTCGCAGTGGTCGTCTCTTCCCTTTCCGGAACGGGCGGCACGGTCGCGCTGGGCAGCGCGGTCTTGAACGTCCTCCAGGCGACCAACACCAGTTTCGCCGGAGCGATCACCGGCACAGGCCCACTGTATAAGAGCGGTGCTGGTACGCTGGTGCTGTCGGGCGCCAATAGCTACTCGGGTATGACGGTGGTCACCGGTGGCACGTTGAGGCAAGGCGTGGCGGGCGCCTTCGTCGGCAATGGCGCCTATAGGGTGAATAGCGGCACACTCGACCTGAACAACTTCGCGCTGACCGCTTCCTCGCTGTCGGCCCTGGGCGGGACGATCGCTCTCGGCAGCGCCGCCCTGACTGTCGACCAGGCGACCAACACCAACGTCGCCGGGGCGATCACCGGCGCCGGCTCGCTATCGAAGACCGGCGCGGGCATGCTGACGCTGTCGGGCACCAACACCTATATCGGGCCGACCACCGTGTCGGGCGGCACCCTATCGGTGAACGGTTCGATCGCCGGTTCGGCCGTCACGGTCGCGGCTGGTGGTATGCTCGGCGGCAACGGCACGGTCGGCCCGACCACGATCTCTGGCGGCACGCTCGCCCCCGGCAACTCGATCGGCACGCTCGCTATCGCCGGCAACCTCGCCTTCACGGCCGGCTCGGCCTATGCCGTCGAGGTCTCGCCGTCGAATGCCGACCGGGTCAATGTCGGCGGCACGGCCACGCTCGGCGGAGCGAGCGTCGCCGCGAGCTTTGCTCCGGGAGCCTATGTCGCCAAGCAGTACACGATCCTCAATGCGACGGGCGGCGTCAGCGGCACCTTCGGCAGCAAGGTCGATACCAACCTGCCTGCGGGCTTCAAGTCCGGGCTGAGCTACGATCCCAACAACGCCTATCTCGACCTGACGCTGGATTACACGCCGCCGACCAGCACGCCTACGCTCTTTCCCAATAGCGGCCTCAATCCGAACCAGAGCGGCGTCGCCAATGCCCTGACCGGCTATTTCAACAGCCATGGCGGCATCCCGATGGTGTTCGGCAGCCTGACGCCTGCCGGGCTGTCGCAGGCGGCCGGCGAGCCGGCGACCGGCGTCCAGACGGTCAGCCGCGACGCGATGAACCTGTTCATGGGCACGATGGTCGATCTCTCGCCGGATGGGCGCGGCATGCCGCTCGCGCCGGGTCCGGACGGGTTTGCCGGCTATTCCTCCGCCTCCGGCAAGGCGATGGACCTGCCGACGCGGAAGCTGCCTTTGACCGCCGATCCCGATGCCTGGCGCTGGAGCGTCTGGGGCAGCGGCTTCGGCGCCGCGCGCTTCACCGGCGCCGATGGCGCGGCTGGGACCGCCGCCGTCACCGACCGGGTCTATAGCGCGGCCGTCGGCGCCGATTACAGGCTGACGCCCTCGACCGTCGCCGGCTTCGCCCTGGGCGGCGGCGGCACCAACTTCAACACCTACGGGCTGGGCTCGGGCAGCTCCGACCTGTTCCAGGCCGGCGCCTTCATCCGTCAGCATTTCGGGCAGAGCTATGTCTCCGCCGCGCTGGCCTATGGCTGGCAGGATGTCACCACCGACCGCAGTGTCGCCGGCCTCGACCGGCTCCAGGGCCGCTTCAACGTCAACAGCTGGGCCGGCCGGATCGATGCCGGCCACCGCTTCGCGCTCGGCTCCTTCGGCCTGACGCCCTACGGGGCGCTGCAGCTCACCCGGGTCTCGCTGCCGTCCTATGTCGAGACGGCGCTGGGCGGCCCCGGCCTCTTCGCGCTGTCCTATGCGGACAAGGACGCCACCTCGACGCGCAGCGAACTCGGCCTGCGGGCCGATGCGAGGTTGGATCTCGGCGGCCTGCCCCTGACCCTGCGTGGCGGACTGGCCTGGGTGCACAACTTCAACCCCGGCAGCAGCGTCGTTGCGGGCTTCCTCTCCCTGCCCGGCACCGGTTTCCTCGTTCAGGGCGCGGCGCAGGACCGCAACGCGCTACGCACCACGGCCACCGCCGAGCTGTCACTGAGGAACGGCCTTTCGCTGGTGGCGAGCTTCGACGGCGAATTCAGCCGGAACAGCCGCAGCCTCGGCGGAAAGGCCGCCATCCGCTACAGCTGGTGAGGGGCAGGAGCCCGTCTGGTGTTTTGCCGGTGATCAAAAGAGCTTCCGTGAGGCCGGCAGCTCATGGCGCATCGGAGGTCTGACGGCTTCGAGAGAAGGCTGCTCCAAGCCCATGTTTGTCCCGATCATGGCGAAGTGCGGCTTGCGATCTTCGAAGACAGCCGAAGAAGCTATGATGCTCTCTGTTAGCCATCGCTAATGTGCATCTGGATCGTTGAAGAATTGGCCCCGAGCCGCGCGGGCATCTCAGCCGGTGCGTTCTGCGATGGCGGTCCCTGCCGCCCAGCCCGATGACCACGCCCATTGGAAGTTGTAGCCGCCAAGCCAGCCTGTCACGTCGACAACCTCACCGATGAAGTACAGGCCCTCGACCGCTCTTGCTTCCATCGTCCGTGAGTTCAGGCCGGACGTATCGACGCCGCCGAGCGTCACCTCGGCGGTTCGGTATCCCTCCGATCCGATCGGCATGACGTCCCAGCCCTGAATGGTGGACGCGATCGCGGCGAGCTTCTTGTCGCTCGCGTCGCCGATGGGGCCTGCCCAGCCATGGGCGTCCGCAAGATAAGCCGCCAATCGCTTCGGCAAAATCTCACCAAGCGTATTCGGGAGGCTTCTGCGGCCGTTTTCCTGTCTGGACGCGCGCAAGGCGGCAAACACATCCTGCTTCGGCAGGAATGCGATCCTGATCGGCTCCTTCTCGCGCCAATAGGACGAAATCTGCAGAATCGAGGGGCCTGAAAGCCCGCGATGCGTGAACAGAAGCGCCTCGTCGAACGCGGCCTTGCCGCAGGAGACCCGCGCATCCGCGGCGACGCCGGCCATGTCGCGAAACCCGGAAAGGACGTCTTCGCCAAAGGTCAGCGGCACGAGGGCCGGGCGGGTTTCCGTCACCGCCAGACCAAACTGGCCGGCGATCTGGTAGCCAAGGCCGGATGCCCCCATCTTGGGGATGGATTTGCCTCCGCAGGCCACGACAAACTGCCGGCATCGGATTCTGGCGGCTCCATCGCCACCAAGGGCGATCGCAAAGCCATCATCCAGCCGTTCGAGGCTTTCCAGCGTGGTTCTGAGGCGCAGTTCGCAGGCTGCGCGCGCCATCTCGGCCATTAGCATGGCGATGATATCCTTGGCGGAATCATCGCAGAAGAGCTGTCCGAGCGTCTTCTCGTGATAGGCGATGCCGTGCTTTTCGACCAACGCGACGAAGTCGTGCTGCGTATAACGGCCGAGCGCTGACTTCGCGAAATGCGGGTTGCTCGACAGGAAATTACGCGCGCTCGTGCCGATATTCGTGAAGTTGCAGCGCCCCCCGCCGGAGATGCGGATTTTCTCGCCGGGTGCCTTGGCATGATCGACGACGAGGACGCGCCCGCCGCGCGATGCGGCGTGGATCGCGCACATCATTCCAGCGGCACCGGCACCCAGGATGACAGTGTCGTAACGCTCAATCGACATCGAATGCGGCTAGCCTCGGAACGGTTCAAACGGCCGTTGCGCAGCGTTTCGGATGGCAGCGCGCTGCGCTCGGCTTCGGGTAGATGATCCGCGGCCGTCCAGCAACCGACGAAACTGAGGCCGGGAGTGCGATCGCCTCCCGACGATTCCGTCAGTTTATCCGTTTGGGACGCGAGGAAGGACGTTGAATGGCCTGGCGCTGCTTCCCGGGCGGAATAGCGTCGGTTCGATCCCGATTGCTCGTTCCGGCACCGCGATGGGAGAGGCCCGCGTCTCGGGCCCTTCAGGCGACGGCAGCGATGAACTGCGAGGCTTTGCTGTTCAACAGGCGACGAAAGTGATCGGCTTGCTGATAAAAGCGTTCTGCATCGACCTTGTCGCCGGCCGCTTCGAACGCCCGGGCCCGGGCCAGGGCGCGGTCATGGCGCATCTGAAGGTCGAAATCCGGTTTCTCCGTCGAAGGCCGCCGGGGGCGAGCCGGCCGCCTACGATGATCGAGGTTCATGGCGTTCTCCTCAGCCCATGATTCGCGCGACGATCTTGCGCAGCTCCGCGCGGGACAGGCCGCACGGTTCGGGTTTCCAGTTCGGCGAGGCTTTAGGCAGCGACGTTCCCGAGGCTGATGGGCCCGGGGACTGCGTCTTGTTGTGGTCGTAGTGGATTTTGCTTTTCATATCGGTCCAGTGGCACGCGGCGTAGCCGCGCTGCCTGTAAGGCCGCCAGGCGAAATGCCGGCGGCAGCGAGCCGCAAAGCGGCGTTCGATTGTCGAAGAGTGGGATGCGGGGCAACGCGCCTGTGCGGCGGGCCAGTCGAATCACGCGATCGATCAAGAACCAATAACGACCCATTGTGGCCTTTTGACGTTGCAGCCCTCGCCTCCACACGATCGCGACCCCGGACGCTCGCCCTGAAGGAGCCGGCATGGCGGCGGCTCAACCAGCGAGCCCGGCACAAGAATAACGCGCACATGGATGCTGGGTTCCAGGGGGCCGCAACGCGATCATCTCGCGGGCCTGGAGGAGCGTAGCGCCCGGCCGGCGGCCTCTACTGTGCAGCCTTCGCCCCGTCGATCACGACCGGCGTCCAGCCGCGCTCGGATGATTTCAGCCAGTCGGCGATATGCTCGAAGATGATGCGCTGGAAGGGCTGGATCTCCTGACCGCTCTGTTCGGAGATGGCGATGATCCGGCTGAGCTCATCGGCGAAATCGCGCCTGATCTCGTCGCCCAGGCGGTTTTCCAGGTGCTTGAACAGGATGCCGAACAGGCTGATCTGCGCGCTGGCGAGCCCGGCGAGGCAGTTGCTGAAATCCTGATTCATGGGGTCGTCCTCGAAGGTGGTCCCGCCGGTGTCGCTGCAGTTGTCACTTTGCGGCATGCCGTCGGTCGAAATGGGCGTGGGGGGAGGCGGGCGGCTTCAGAATTCCGCCCAGTCGTCGCGGCCGTTCATCGCGCGCAGCACCTTGCGCTGAAGCCGTGCCGGGACGGTCGGTGCCGGCTCGGCCTCGCTCGGCGCCGGCCGCGTGAAGGCGGAGCTGTCAACCTTGCCGCTCAGCCGGCTGAGCGGAATCTGGAAGGAGGTGACGAGGGACTGGAGCCGCTTCGCCGAACCTTCGAGCGTGCCGGCGACCGCGTGGCTCTGCTCGACCATCGTGGCGTTCTGCTGCGTCATCTCGTCGAGATGGGCCACGACCTTGGCGACCTCCTCGATTCCGTTCGCCTGCTCCTGCGAGGCGATCGAGATATCGGCGAGAGCGTTAGACACTTGCTGCGACGACTGAACGATCTCGGTCAGCGCGGTGCCGGCTTCCTGGACCAGCTTCACGCCGGCGGCGACCTCCTCGGCCGAATCCGTGATGAGCTTCTTGATGTCGTTGGCCGAATCGCTGGAGCGCTGGGCCAGCGCCCTGACCTCGGAGGCCACCACGGCGAAGCCGCGGCCCGCTTCGCCGGCGCGGGCCGCCTCGACCGCTGCATTCAAGGCGAGCAGGTTGGTCTGGAAGGCGATCGTGTCGATGACGTTAATGATGTCGGCGATATTGGCCGAAGCACGCTCGATTCGCTCCATCGCCGCGATGGCTGCGCTGACGATGTCGCCGCCGCGATTGGCGATGGTATTGGCTTTCTCGCCCAACGCCGTCGCGTCCTGTGCGCGCGCCGCGCTCTGCTTGACGGACGCCGCGAGCTCCTCGGTCGTCGCTGCCGTCTCTTCGAGGCTGCTGGCCTGCTCCTCGGTCCGTTGCGCGAGGTTGTGGCTGTCCTGGTTGATCGTCGAGGAGCCGGCCGTGAGCGTGCCGGAAATGTCGGCAGTCGTCGTTACGACGTCGCAGAGTGTCTCGATCAGCGCATTCACGCCTTCGCAGAGATCGCGCAGCTCGCCGGCCTTGCCGGCCAGCTCGATGCGCGGGTTGAGGTTTTTCTGCTTGGCGGCCGCGACGACCTGCTGGGTCTCGGCGACCGTGAGCTGGAGAGCCTCCTGCGCGAGGCGCCGTTCCGTGATGTCGGAGGCGAATTTCACGACCTTGTACGGCCGTCCGGTGGAATCGAGGATCGGGTTGTAGGTGGCCTGGATCCAGATCCGGCGACCGCCCTTGCCGATGCGCAGATACTCGCTCTCGTCATACTCGCCCCGGCCGAGCTTGGCCCAGAAGCGCTTGTATTCATCGGATTGATGCTGCTCCGGCGTCACGAACAGGCGGTGATGCTGACCCTTGATCTCGTCGAGCCGGTAGCCGACGGCGCTCAGGAAGTTGTCGTTGGCATCGAGGATGGTGGCGTCGAGATTGAATTCGATGACCGCCTGAGACTTGCGGATGGCGGCGATCTGCGCTTCCGAATTGGCGATCTCCGCCTTCTGGGCGGTTATGTCGGTCGCGAATTTCACGATCTTGCTCGGCTTGCCGTTGCGTCCGAGGACCGGCGCATAGACCGCCTGGAGCCAGAGCGGCGTGCCGTCCTTGCCGACGCGCAGGAACTGCCCCTCCTGTGGCTCTCCTTGGCGCAGCGCGGTCCAGAACGCCTTGTAGGCTGGCGCTTCGGCCTCATCCTTGCGCAGGAAGATAGCGTGGGGGCAGCCGACGATCTCCGACAATTGGTAGCCGGTCGCCGCGAGGAAGTTGCCGTTGGCGTTGAGAACCTTGCCCGCGAGGTCGAACTCGATCACGGCCTGCGAGCGATGGATCGCCTCGATCTGCGCCGCGCTGCTGTCCCGGTTGAAGAGGTTGAAGGCCATTGTTGTCCCCAGCGTGATGTGACCTGGGGAAGAAAGCTCTAACCAAGTTAAATAACGAACGGAGCCGCTAGCAGAAGCGATTAAGGGGTTGTTAGCTGCGTTTAACGACACGAGAAAATTAATGAATCGTACCCTGATTTAGCTCTCTATGGTCGAATTTTGCTGCAATTTCGGCATATTTTTGTGATTATTTCTATTTGATTCCGTTAACCGGTGTTGACGAGTCCTTAACGAGGGGGGAGCAGGTTTGTTGGTGTTTGATAACTATAAGATACTATCGAATGATCTCATCAGGATTCGCTATTCTGCTGGATAAGATGAAATGCTGAGCACGGCGCTCTGGGATGAAGAAGATTTCGCGCAACTGAAGGTTGAACTTGCAACCTTGAGCGGCAGTATCCCCGCGCCGGTACGCGTTATGGTGGCGAGCAGCGTCAAGCATTTCGCCGGTGAGTTGGTCGACGAACTCTGGGGAGATCTTGCACGCCATATGCGGGTCCAGGCCCTGTTCGACAACGAGGTCCGTGCCAGGCGCTTCCGGGGCGCCCTGTCGCAATGGCTCGTCGAAATCTTTCCGCGGGAGCCGATTGACCCGACGCATTTTCTCATGCGTCAGTCCGAGATCGGGGCGACCCACGCCCGCATCCAGATCCCGACATCGCTGAGCATGCTCGCGGCGCGCTCCTTCAAGCGCGGCATCTACAACAATCTCAAGCACACCCGGCTGTCGCGCGACGAATTCGTCCAGGCTGCGCTTTATGTTTCCGGCGTTATCGACATCGCGACGGCGGCGATCACAGCCGCTCTTATCAGCGGGCTCGACCGCAACCTGCGGGCGGAGGAAGCGCTTCGCCAGGTGTCGATCGATCATGATTTCCGTGCGGAGCGGGAAAGGCAGAAGGCATCCCTTTCCGAATGGGCGCAGGCTGTCTTCTTCGGCTCCGGCATCGCCGGTGAGGCCGACGGGGTCCTGTTGCTGAGCCGGTCCGAATTCGGCCTCTGGTTTTCCCATAGGGCAAATCTGCTGTTCGGTCGCACGGCCGAATATGCGTCGATCGCCGGGCTGGTCGATCGGGCTGACGCGCATGTCCGGCAGTTGCGCGGCGATGGGGATGCGTCTTGCCGTCAGGATCACCTGCGGGAGATCAGGCAGATTGCGGGCCAGATCAACAATCTCCTGAGCGTCCAGTTCAGCCAGTCCTTCGACATGGGCAGTGCCAGAGACCCGCTGTCGCGCTTGCTGAATCGCCGCTATCTTCGGGCGGCGCTCTCCCGCGAGGTCGCATTGCGTCGCCGGACGAACCGGCCCTTCTCGATGATCATGCTCGAGATTTCGCAATTCGACACGCTGCGGGCCAGCCTTGGCGAGGCCGGCGCCGATACCGTCGTCCAGCAGACGGCCGCCATGTTGCTCAACGCCGTGCGCTCGAGCGACACCGTCTTCAGCATGGGCCGGGAGACCTTCCTGATCATTCGCGTCGGGTCCGATGCCAGGGAAGCGGCGGTGTTCGCCCGCGGCATCGTCGAAAGCTATGCGGCGACGCATTTCTCGATCGACGGCAAGACGGTCCGGAAGAACACGCTGAATATCGGCGTCATCGAATATGACGGCCATCCCGATCCGCGCCGGCTCGTCGACCAGGTCGCGAATGCCCTGCGTAACGAGAAGGTCGGCAAGTGATGCATACCGGCGCACTCCACGGCGCGATCCTGCTGCTTCGATCCTGACCCGGCCGTAATCCTGCTCCCGTCGCGGGATCGAATCCGCGTTTCGCGGGTTGATCCGCGACGCCGCCGCTTCGGCGCGAGGAGCAGGATATGATGACGATCAGGCAGATCACGACCACCGCCGCCGCCGTTCTGATGCTGGCTTCGCCGGCCGTGGCCCAGCAGCGCTCGCTTGGCCCTTCGACGGGTACGGTTCGCATCGAGCAGGTCCAGGCTGGCTTCATCGCCTCCGGCGAGGCTGGCGGCGGAACCTTGCGCTACCAGGGCCGCTCCTACCCGATCACGGTTGGCGGGCTCGGCATCGGCTCGATCGGCGCCTCGCGCTCGGTTGCGACCGGTACGGTCTACGGTCTGCACCGCGTCTCCGACTTCGCCGGACCTTATGTCCAGCTCAAGGAAGGTTGGGCTGTCGGGGGCGCTGGCCGTGGCACCACATGGCTGCGCAACGACAAGGGCGTGACGCTTCGGCTCGCCACCCGCCGCCAGGGGCTTCAGCTTCAGCTCGGTGCCGATGGTGTGCTGATCGGCTTCCGGCAATAGGCCGGAAGCGGCTTCGCGCGGATAAACGAGGCTGGCCTCTAGGCTTTTGCATCGCCTCGACTATGGTGCGGGCACTTTGGAAAACGTGCTCCACTCCCTGATGATCTGTGCCGCCGCCGCCGTTCTGGCGGCGGTGCTCTGCGTGGCCCTGCGCCCACTTCTCCTGCGCTACGCCCTGGCGCGGCCGAATGCCCGATCCAGCCACAAGGTCCCGACCCCACAGGGCGGCGGCATCGCCGTGCTTGCTGGCGCTTTCATCGCGCTGGGTACGGCGCTCTGGCTTGCGCCGGTCGAGGGCGAGGCGACCCGCGCCGTGCTGGTGCTGGCGCTGGCCGTGACGGGGCTCGGCATCGTCGGAGCCTGGGACGATATCCGGCCACTGCCAGCGGGCATCCGGCTGGTGCTGCAAGCTGTCTGCGTCGGCTTCGTGCTGTTTCGGGCCGCGCCGGAACTGCGTTTGTTTCCCGAATTCCTGCCCCTGCCTGTCGAGCGTGCCCTGGCGCTTCTCGCCGGGGTCTGGTTCGTCAATCTCGTCAATTTCATGGACGGGCTCGACTGGATCACCGTCGCCGGCATCGTGCCGTTGACGGCTGCGCTGGCCTTCGCCGGCATGGCCGGCACGATAGATCCGGTGACGGGCTGGCTCGCCGCCGCTCTCTGCGGCGGGCTCCTCGGCTTCGCGCCCTTCAACCGGCCGGTGGCGCGGCTCTTCCTCGGCGATGTCGGCTCGCTGCCGATCGGGCTCGTCACCGCCTATCTGCTCTACCGCCTCGCCGGCACGGGCGCTTTCGCCGCCGCGCTGATCCTGCCACTCTACCATATCGCCGACGCGACGATCACACTGCTGCGGCGCCTCGCGCGCGGCGAGAAGGTCTGGGAGGCGCATCGCTCGCATTTCTACCAGCAGGCGACGGTGAACGGTTTCAGCGTGATCGCCGTGGTCGGCCGCGTCGCACTGCTCAATCTCGCGCTTGCCGCGATCGCCGGTATTTCGCTGATCTGGCCGGCCCTTCCGATCCAGGCGATCTGTCTGGCTGTCGCTGCCCTGCTGACCGGCCTGCTGCTGCGCCGCTTCGCAACCGGGCCCCGTCATGGCTGACCGGCGCGTCCTCGTCACCGGAGCGAGCGGGTTCGTCGGGCCGCATGTCGTGGCGGCGCTGATCCAGGCAGGCTACCTCCCGCGCCTTGCCCTGCGTCGCGCGCAACCTATCCCCGCGGGGGCCGAGGCGGTGGTGACCGGCGATCTTTCGGCCGCTGTCAACTGGCGTCCGGCGCTGGAGGGTGTCGACCATGTCGTTCACATGGCCGGTCTCGCCCATGCCGGGCCGGGCCTCGACGAGGCGCTCTATCGCCGCATCAACACCGAGGCGACGCTGGAACTCGGTCGGGCCGCGGCAAGCGCCGGCGTGCGGCGGTTCGTCTATCTCTCCTCGATCAAGGCGCTGACCGATGCCTTTGACGGCCCGCCACTGACGGAAGAGATGCAGCCCGCGCCCGATGATCCCTACGGCTGCTCCAAGCTCGCGGCGGAACGAGGACTGGCCGAGATCGATCTCGACTGGGTCGCACTGCGCCCGGTCCTGATCTACGGGCCGGGGGTGAAGGCGAACATGGCGGCGCTGCTCAAGCTGGCGCGCTTGCCCGTGCCGCTGCCCTTCGGTGGGTTGAAGGCGCCGCGCTCGCTGCTTGCGGTCGAGAACCTGGTCAGCGCCATCCTGTTCGCGCTGACGCCGGCCTGTCCGGCGCGGCAGAGCTACGCGCTGTCCGACCCGGAGCCCATCAGCGTCTCCGGGATGCTGGCGGCGATGCGGGCCGGGCTGGGGCGTGGTCCGGGTCTTCTGCCCGTGCCGGAGGCTTGGCTGCGCCGGCTGGCGCGCCTTGCCGGGCGCGAGGAGACTTTCCTCAAGCTGGCGGGAAGCCTCGTCGCCCGTCCGGAACGCCTGCTCAGGGCTGGCTGGCAGCCGTTGGTTGAGACGAAGCCGGCCCTGGCGCGTCTGGCCGCTTCGAATCGCGCAGGCTGAAATCCGGGATCGCCTCGTCGAGCACAGCATTGGCCGCGGCCTGGTCATTGGCCTTCACCGCCGCTGCAAGTCGCGTCAGCCAGATTTCGATCCTGTCGCGGCCGGCGAAGATCGGCTTGGCCGCCATCACGCCGTCGAGCCCGGTTTCGGCCATCGGCTCGTCGCGGGCGAACAGAATCTCGTTCAAGCGCTCGCCCGGCCGGACGCCGGAGACGACGATCTCGATATCCTCGCCGGGCTCGAAGCCGGCGAGGCGGATCATCCGCTCGGCCATGTCCATGATCCGCATCGGCTGGCCCATCTTGAGCACGTAGACGGCAGCGCGCTCGGCCTCCGCGTGGCTCGCTCGGGCGTGGGTGGCAGCAGTCAGCACGAGGTCGCAGGCCTCGCGGATCGTCATGAAATAGCGGATCATGTCGGGGCTGGTCACCGTGACCGGCCCGCCCCGGGCGATCTGCGCCTTGAACTTCGGCACCACCGAACCGGCCGAGCCCAGCACATTGCCGAAGCGCACGGCAACGAGGCGGATGCCGGAATCGGCGGCGACGAGCTCGGCATCGCGCGATTGCGCATAGATTTCGGCGAAGCGCTTGGTCGCGCCCAGCATCGAGACGGGCTCGATCGCCTTGTCGGTCGAGATCATCACGAAGGTCCGGGTACCGGCGGCGATGGCGGAGTCGATGACGTTCACCGAGCCGAAGATATTGGTCTTGATGCCCTCGCTCCAGTCCGCCTCCAGATAGGGAACGTGCTTGAGCGCGGCGGCATGGACGACGATGTCGGGCTTGAAGCCGGCGAAGAGCGGCATGATGCGCGCGCGATCGCGGACATCGGCAAGCGCGCCGGAGACGGCCGTACCCGGCGCCTGCACCGAGAGCTGTTCGCTGATCTGGAACAGGGCTGGTTCCGAGCTTTCGATGATGAGCAATTCGGCCGCGCCGAAGGCGGCGCAACGCAGGCAGATCTCGGAGCCGATCGAGCCGCCGCCGCCGGTGACGATGACGCGCTTGCCCTTCAGGAACGCGCCCAGCCGGTCGCGGTCGATCGTGGCGGTCGAGCGGACCAGCAGGTCCTCGATCTCGAGCGGCGCCACCTCCGTGTCGCGCAAGCCTTCGCCGAGGCTGTCGATACGCGAGATCGGCAGGGCGAGCTTGCGCGTGCGCGCCAGCCATTTTTCCGGCTGCGCTTCCGGCAGCAGGGCGGCAGGCGTGGCGACGATGCGGCGATAGGCTTCGCCGCGCTCCATCGCTTCGCCCGCGACCCGTTCCAGATCGGTGAGCAGCCCGAGCACCGGCACGCCGCGGATCGACTGGCCGAGATCGTCGGGACGTGGCGACAGGATGCCGGCGGGTCGCAGCCGCCGCATCGTGCCGGCCTCCATGGCGCGGATCACCATCTCGACCTCGACGCCGCGCCCGAGCAGCAGCGTCGGCAGGTTCGCCTCGCGCACGGCTGTGGTCCGCGAACGGGCATATTTGAAATAGCGATAGGCGAGGCGCGGACCGCCGAGCAGCGCGACCTGCACCAGCCAGTACAGCGCGATCGAGATCTTGCCGAAATAGAAGGCGCCATAGAAGCTCGGCGAGATCAGCACGTAATCGACGGCGAGCAGCGATACCGTCAGGACGGAGACCGCTTTGACGATGTTCGAGAGGTCCGGCAGCGAGGCAAAGCGCCATTTCGAGCGGTAGAGCGAGAAGAACCAGTAGACCAGCCCGGCATAGGCCACGAAGAAGGGCAGGAAGCGCGGCAGGTAGCGCAGATGCTCGGTGAGCAGGGCGCCCTCGAACCGCACGACGAAGACCAGCCAGATCGCCAGCGCCGTGACCGTGAGGTCATGCAGGACGACGGCGAGCTTCTTGAGATTCTGTTTGGGCAGGATGGCCATGTCCGGGCGGTATCCCGCTCCCTCGGCGGCTTGTCAACGCGTCGGTTCGGGATCGCCTGGAGCGTTCTCCAGCGAAGTGCTCTAGCGAGCCTGGGGCTTTGCTTCCAGCGCGCTGAGCACGAAGGCGATCATCTCGTCCGGCGTCGGGCCCGGAATGCACTCGCATTGCGTGATCAGCAGCGGATGCATGAAGCGGATCATCGCGGTGCGGATGCAGCCGGTGGCATGGGCCGGCTCCATCGGCCGGAACTCGCCACGCGCGATACCGTCGGCGACGACGCGGCGCAGCACCATGTCGAAACGCTCGATATGGGCGATGATCGCATCCCAGCTCTCCTCCATCGCGGCGCAGACCATTTCCTGCATCCGGGCATGGCCGGCGAAGCGTGCGGCATTCAACTTGTAGGAGGTGGCGAGGATGTCGCGCAGCCGATCGGATGCGGGCCGGTCTTCGTCGGCGATCGTTGCGATGGCTTCTTCCTGCTCGCGCTTGTAGCGCTCCAGCACGGCCTCGTTGATCGACTTCTTGGAGTCGAAGAAGCGATAGACGTTGGCGGGGCTCATCCGCAGGGATTTGGCGATGTCCGCCACCGTCGTCTTCTGGTACCCGATATCGCGAAAGAAGCGTTCGGCGGTGTCGACGATGATCTGCCTGGTATCGCGTTCGGAGTTACTCACGGCGTCGCCGGTTGGGTTGTTTCAAACGAAAGCGGTGAAGAATTGATCTTTATGACGAATTTCATCATTCGTCAACATAATGGCGAATAAAGACTTTTGCCTTGATGTGCATCAATCTGCGGGCAAGGCCCTCGTTCAAGGAACAGTTCAGGGCGTCCGAGGTTCCCACCCGGCTCAGACCACGGAACTGCGGGTTCTGGCGAGATTAAGCAGGGTTTCGATATCGAAATGAGCATCCAGATGCGCAGCGAGCCCATCTAGGGTCGCCTCGATCACACCGTCGTAATGCAGGTCTGACGATGTAGGGTGCTCTGCGTCGATCGCAGTGAGCCAGGCGCCGCGCACCGCGTCTGAAGCAAAGATGCCATGCAGATAGCTGCCGGCGACCCGGCCATCCGGACTTGCGGCGCCTTCCGCCCGGCCTTCGACGCGGAACGGAGCGCGGACCGTATCGGCGCCGTCCGTTCGGCCGAGATGGATTTCATAGGCCCGGCCCGACGCCGTGCTGCCGATATCGACGAAATCAACCTCGCGGACGGTCTTGTCGGCGTCGAGGGTCGTCTCGACATCGAGCAGGCCAAGGCCGGGCGCTTCACCCGGCGGCCCTTCCAGTCCCAGCGGGTCGCGCACCACGCGTCCGAGCATCTGGTAGCCGCCGCAGAGCCCGAGGACGCGCCCGCCCCTGCGGCGATGGGCGAGAATGTCGATGTCCCAGCCCTCCCGGCGCAGCGCCGCAAGGTCGCGCAGCGTCGTCTTGGAGCCGGGCAGAATGACGAGGTCGGTATCCCCCGGCAGCGGCTGCCCCGGCCCGATCATGGCGAGGTCGACATCCTGCTCCAGCTTTAGCGGGTCGAGATCGTCGAAATTGGCGATGCCCGGCAAGACCGGCACGGCGATCCTGATCCGAGCCCCGGATTTACGCCCCGAGCGGATGTCGAGCCCGTCCTCGGCCGGCAGCCTGACCGCATCGGCGAACCAGGGCACGACGCCGAGACTGGGCCACCCCGTGGCCTCCGCGATCGTGGCGACGCCGGGCGCAAACAGTTCGACGGCGCCCCGGAAGCGGTTGATCGCGAAGGCGCGGATCATCGCCCTGTCTTCCGCATCGAGAACCGCGTGCGTGCCAACCAGGCTCGCGATCACGCCGCCGCGGTCGATATCGCCGATCAGCACGGCCGGGACGTTGGCGGCCCGCGCGAAGCCGAGATTGGCGATGTCGCGGGCGCGCAGGTTCGTCTCGGCCGGCGACCCCGCGCCCTCGACGATGACGAGATCGGCGCCTTCGCTCAGGCGCGTGAAGCTGTCGAGGACCTGCGGCATGAAATCCCCGCGCCGGGCGAAGTCGCGCGAGGCGAGGCGGCCGGCAACGCGGCCCTGCAGGATGATCTGGCTGCCTTGCTCGCCCTCAGGCTTCAGCAGCACGGGGTTCATGTCGGGGTGAGCAGCAACACGGGCGGCGCGGGCCTGCAACGCCTGCGCCCGGCCGATCTCGCCGGCAGCGGTCGCCGCGGCATTGTTCGACATGTTCTGCGGTTTGAACGGCCGTACTTTCAGGCCGCGATTCGCGAACAGCCGGCACAGCCCGGCGACGATCAGCGACTTCCCGACATTGGAGCCGGTGCCGAGGATCATGATCGCGGGAACGGGGGAGCGGGCCATATGCCTGCTTAGCGTGGTTTCGATATGCGCGGAAACCAGCCGCAGCGGCAATCTTCACGCAAGGAGGATGGGAGAGTTCGGCGCTGACTTCGCGCGTCGGGTGGCGCTTGCACCATCCTGACAAGGTTCGCCGGCCTTCTGCGGCATCCTGCTGCGCCAAAGGGGCGAAGTCGCAACGGGCGTCCGCCGAAGGCCGGCTGAGAATCAATAGACACTGATTGATGACGAATGTCAACATTCATCACTCGCTATTTCTCTCACCTCCGTCGGATCATTTCCCATCGGATGCGCCGGCCGGTCCGGCATGCTAAAGCCACGGTTCCCGCCTTTGCCGAGCCGATCCGACCGCGATGAATCCGATCCTCTCCGCCCTCCCCACCACCGTCTTCGAGGTGATGTCGCAGCTTGCCCGCGAGACCGGGGCCGTGAATCTCGGGCAGGGCTTCCCGGATGATCCCGGCCCGCTCGATGTCCGCCGGAAGGCGGCCGAGGCGGTGGTCGATGGCTGGAACCAGTATCCGCCGATGATGGGGCTGCCCGAGCTGCGCGAGGCGGCTGCCAAGCACTACAAGCATTGGCAGGGGCTCGACCTCGACCCCACGACGGAAATCATGGTGACCTCTGGCGCGACCGAGGCCATTGCCGGCGCGCTGATGGCCTTGATCACGCCCGGCGACGAGGTCGTGCTGTTCGAGCCGATGTACGACGCCTATCTGCCGCTGGTGCGGCGCGCTGGCGGCATCCCGAAATTCGTGACGCTGACCCCGCCGCATTTCGGCCTGACCGAGGCGGCGCTGGCAAAAGCCTTCTCGCCGAAGACGAAGGTCGTGCTGTTCAACAATCCGCTCAACCCGACCGCGACGATCTTCGGCAAGGCCGATCTCGACCTGCTCGCGGATTTCTGCGTCCGCCACGACGCGATCGCGATCTGCGACGAGGTTTGGGAGCATGTCGTGTTCGACGGGCACCGTCATGCCTCGGTGCTCGGACGCCCGGACATGCGCGAGCGCACCGTCAAGATTTCCTCGGCCGGCAAGATCTTCTCGCTGACGGGCTGGAAGGTCGGGCTCGTCATGGCCGCGCCCGCGATCATGCGCGTGCTGTCCAAGGCGCACCAGTTTCTCACCTTCACCACGCCGCCGAACCTGCAGGCCGCGGTGGCCTATGGCCTGGGCAAGGATGACGGCTATTACGAGGGCATGCGCGCCGATTTCCAGCGCTCGCGCGACCGTTTCGCGGCCGGCCTGCGCGATCTCGGCTTCGCCGTGCTGCCGAGCGCCGGGACCTATTTCCTCAATGTCGATATCGCGCCGCTCGGCGAGAGCGACGATGTCGATTTCTGCCGCCGGCTGGTGACCGAGAATGGTGTCGCCGCGATTCCGGTCAGCGCCTTCTATGCCGAGGGCGCTGTCAGGAACGTCGTCCGCTTCTGCTTCGCCAAGCGCGATGCGACGCTGGATGCCGCGCTGGAGCGGTTGGCCGCGCGCCGCCCGCGCTGAGGCTCCGGGCTCAGCCGGCGATCAGCTTGGCGGCGGTCGCGCCGGCGGCTCCGAGGCGCTTCTGCAGATCGGCGGCGACGCCGCCACTATTCGGCGCCTGCTTGGCGGTTTCGGTTGCCGCCATCAACTGGGCGAGCGCCTGCTGCGCCAGCGCCTTGTCCTTGTTGCGGCGGGCGAGCTGGAGCATGGCCTCGGCCTGATTGGCCCGCGTCTGCGCCCAGAGCAGCGGTGCGCGCTCCTGGCGATATTCTTCCAGCGCGGCGGCGAAGGCGGCGATCGCCTCCTCGATCACGACCGGTTCGCTGTAGCGCTCGCCCATGGCCGCGAGGACGCCGCCCATCTGGTCCTGAAGCTCGGCCCAGCGCATGGGGGTGCGGCTGCGGTCGGTCGCCTGCGAGACGCGGTTGAGACCGTTGAAGGCGCGTTCGAGCAAAGAGAGGTCGCTGCGGCGCCGGCCGAGCGTGGCACGCGCGCGGGAGATCATGTGCTCGGCTTCGAGCCAGCGGACCTCGTCGTCGCTGCGCTTCCAGACGGCAAGTGCCGTGGCATAGGTCGCCACCGCTTCCTCCAGCAGATTGTCGTCCTTCTGCGAGACGCCGAGATTGACCGCAAGCCGGCCCAGCCGCAGCTTCAGGGCACGCCAGAGCGCGGGCGCCTCGTCATGGCGCAGGTCTTCGAGCCCGGCCCGGCAATGGATGAGGGCCTCGTCGAGCAGCTTGGCGTCGCCGGTCAATGCGGCCAGCTTGTCGAGCGCCGAGGCCAGCGCTTCCTGCGCTCCGGCGAAGGCGATGGTGTCAGCGAGGCTGTCGAGCCCTTCGAGCAAACGGCGCAGGGCGGCGATCGAGCCGTCATAACCTTCGCGGCCGCCGAAATCTTCGCTGAGCCGTGCCAGCACCTTCGCCTGCTCGAGAGCGGCCTCCCGGCTGCGGTCCACATTTGCGAGGCCGATCAGGGCGGAGGCTTCGCCATAGCGGGCGGCGGCTTCGCGATAGGCCTCGGAGGTCGTGCGCAGGAAGCTGATGGCCGCGCGGTCGGCGCGGTTCTCGCCGATCAGCAGCCGGCGTTCGAGCGGGAGCGCGGAAAGGTCGGTGGAGCCGCCGATGGCGTGCAGCTCGGCCTGGGCGAGGCTCTTGTCGGCTTCGGCGAAACGGCCCTCTGCGATGGCAGTGGCGGCTTCTCCGCGCAGGCGCTTGATCTCGGCATCGCCGAGAGGCGTGGCGAGGCGGGTAGACAGCGCGAGGAAGTCGCTGGCCTTGCGGTCGAGCAGGTGCTCGCTGGGCAGGGGCGAGCCCGCACGCCGCAGCCAGTCCGCCATCATCGCGGCCATCGCCATCGGCGATATGCCGCGGCGTCCGGCGATGCGCGCCAGGAGCGGAGCGATCTGGTCGGTCTGGCTGATGGCTGCCTCCCGCTCCGGTCCGGTGACAGGGATTGCCGCGCGCCCGTTTGGACACGCGGCGATCCGGGGCGATTTACTTCGCGGCGATGACCGCGATCTCGACGGTGAACTGCGGCGCGGCCAGCTTGGCCTCGACCGTGGCGCGGCCCGGGGTGGCGCCGGCGACGACCCACTTGTCCCAGACGGCGTTCATTTCGGCGAAGGTCGAGATGTCGGTGAGCCAGATGTTGACCATCAGCAGCTTCGACTTGTCGGTGCCGGCTTCGGCCAGGAGGCCGTCGATAATGCCGAGGATGTCGGCAGTCTGCTCGCCGACGCTCTTGCCGGCAGCCTTGTCCGCGACCTGGCCGGCCAGATAGACGGTGTTGCCGTGCACGACGGCCTTGGACATGCGCGGGCCGACGCCGATACGCTGAATGCTCATAATCTGATCTCCTTGAACGGACGCTTCGCTGGTAGCCCGGCCCGGCCGGTTTCGCAAACGATATGCGGCTACCCTAAGGGAAGATATCGCCGAAAATCATCCGCGATTCGCAGAGGCTCAGGCGAAACTTGCCCAGCCCGCCCAGAGCGCCGCATAGCGCCCTGCCTTGCCGATCAGGACGAGAACGGTGAAGCGCCAGAACGGGTAGTTCAACGTGCCCGCGGCGAAAGTCAGGGGATCGCCGACGATTGGAACCCAGGCCAGCAGCAGGGATGGCCAGCCGAAACGGGCGAAGAAGCCTTGCGCCTGGGCGAAGCGCTTCGGGTCGGGCCGCAGGCGCGCCGGCAGCCTGTCGACGCCGTGACGCGCGATCATCAGGCCGAGCCACCAGTTGAGGATCGAGCCGGCGGTGTTCGCGATGCTCGCGGTCAGGAACAGCGCCAGCGGATCGACGCTCTTCGCGGCGAGCAGCCCGACGAAGACGGCTTCCGACTGTGCCGGCAGCAGCGTCGCGGCGACGAAGGCCGCGAGCGCCATTCCGCCGAGGGAGGACAGGCCGGCCATCACGCGAGCATGGCCGCCAGTGCCTTGACCGTATTCGCGTTGCGCAAGGTGCCGATGCCGAGCTTCTTGGTCGTCAGATGCGAGAGCAGCTTTGCCTCGCTCGGCGCGCCCGCGAAATCGATCCAGAGATCGCCATCCCTGAGTGCGAGGCGCATATCGGGCGTCGCGATGGCCTCCAGCCTGGTGAGGGTGTCCGGGCCGAGCGGCTTTCGCATGACGCGGATACCGACATGGGCGCCGCTGCCCTCCGAGAAGGGATTCTGCGCGGCGAGCCGCAGCCAGCCCGGCGCAGTGCGCAGGATGATGTCGACGGGCTTGCCGAAGCGATCACGGAACGCCGCCTCCAGCCGGCTTTCGACCTCGGCGAGCGGCGCATCCTCGCCCTCGAAGATCAGGTTGCCGGTGGCGACCCAGGTCCGTGGATTGGCGAAGCCGAGCTCCGACGCCATGGCCTTCAGGTCCGTCATGACCAGGCGCTTGCCGGGGCCGAGCACGATCGAGTGCAGCAGGGCGACATAGGTCGTCATCGCGGTCTCGGAACCCGCGCTACAGCCGCCGCAGCGCGACCTGCTGGATGCGGTGGCTCGCGCCCTTGGTCAGGATCAGGCTCGCGCGCTGGCGGGTCGGCAGGATGTTTTCCTGCAGGTTCGGCAGGTTGATCCCGGTCCAGAGCTTCTCGGCGATGGCGAGCGCCTCTTCCTCGCCGATCTCGGCATATTTGCGGAAGAATGAGCGCGGATCGCGGAAGGCCGTCTGGCGCAGCGTCATGAAGCGGTTGACGTACCAGCGATGCAGATCGTTCTCGTCGGCATCGAGATAGACCGAGAAGTCGAAATAGTCGGAGACGAAGGGGATGGCCGTGCCGTCCCTTGGCATCCGGCTCGGCTGCAGGACGTTGAGACCTTCGAGGATCAGGATGTCCGGCCGTTCGACGGTCACGGTCTCGCCGGGCACCACGTCGTAGACGAGATGCGAATAGACCGGGGCCGTCACCTGCGGCTTGCCGGCCTTGACGTCGGAGAGGAAGCGCAGGATCGCCGCCCCATCGTAGCTTTCCGGAAAGCCCTTGCGCCCCATCAGGCCACGCCGTTCCAGCTCGGCATTGGGCAGGAGGAAGCCGTCGGTGGTGACGAGCTCGACCTTCGGCGTGTTCGGCCAGCGCGAGAGCAGAGCCTTGAGCACGCGCGCCGTGGTCGACTTGCCGACCGCGACCGAACCCGCGACCCCGATGACATAGGGCACCTTGACCTCGGACTCGGCCATCAGGAAGCGCTGCGTCGCCTTGAACAGCCCTTGCGTTGCCGCGACATAGAGCGAGAGCAGGCGCGACAGCGGTAGGTAGATCGCGACGATCTCGTCGAGCGAGATCGGATCGTTGAGCGATTGCAGCTTGGTGAGGTCGTCGACCGAGAGCGTCAGGGGCGCATCGGCGCGCAAGTGCGCCCACTCGTCCCGCGAGAAGGCACGGTAGGGCGAGACGAGGTCGCGTTCCGGTGGCGTTGTGATCAGGCGCTGGTCCATGACGCGACCCGCAATCCAGGCTTCGAGGTTCAAGGGTGGGTCATCCTGGCCGGTCCATCCTCACGCAACTCAACGGGGTCTGGCCGCCTTTTCCGCCAGTCCGGAGCGGGCGGTGCGGGCCTCAAGCTGGCTCAAGACGTCCTGCAATGCAATATCGCGCGCCCGAAGCACAACCAAAAGATGATAGAGCACGTCGGCGCTCTCGGCGATCAGCTCGGCCCGGTCGCCCTTCACGGCGGCGATCACGGCCTCGACAGCCTCCTCGCCGAACTTCTTGGCGGCCCGCTCCGGCCCGGCGGCCAGCAGCTTCGCCGTCCAGGATTCCTCGGGCGAGGCGGCGGCGCGCTCGGCGATGCGGGCTTCGAGATCGGAGAGGGTGAAGGTCATGCTGAACCTCTGTCATTCCGGGGCTTCGCGGAGCGAAGAACCCGGAACCCACGACCGGGTGATACAGCCGATGCCCAGTTGCGAGCGGCGAGCCCGGTCGTGGGTTCCGGGTTCGCGCCTGTGGCGCGCCCCGGAATGACAAGGGAAAGGAGCCCTGCCACGTCTCAGTCCAGCCTCATCCTGAGTCCAGCTTCCGCCATATGCGCCTTGGCCTGGCCGATCGTGTAGGTGCCGAAATGGAAGATCGAGGCGGCGAGCACGGCCGAGGCATGGCCTTGCGCGACGCCGGCAACGAGATCGTCGAGATCGCCGACACCGCCCGAGGCGATGACCGGAACGGAGACGGCATCGGCGATCGTCCGCGTCAGGCCGAGATCGTAGCCGACCTTGGTGCCGTCGCGGTCCATCGAGGTCACCAGCAATTCGCCCGCACCTAGCGAGACGACCTCGCGCGCGAAGGCGACCGCCTCGATGCCGGTGGCATTGCGACCGCCATGGGTGAAGATCTCCCAGCGGCCGGGCGTGACCTGCTTGGCGTCGATCGCGACGGTGATGCACTGCGCGCCGAATTTCTCGGCCGCTTCCCTGACGAACTGGCGGTTGGTAACGGCCGCGGTGTTGATAGAGACCTTGTCGGCCCCGGCGAGCAGCAGCGCCCGGATATCCTCGACCTTGCGCACGCCACCGCCGACGGTGAGCGGCATGAAGCAGGCCTCGGCCGTGCGCGTCACCACGTCGAACAGGATGCCGCGATCCTCATGGCTCGCCGTGATGTCGAGGAAACAGAGCTCGTCGGCGCCGGCAGCGTCATAGGCCTTGGCGGCCTCGACGGGATCGCCGGCATCGACGAGGTCGACGAACTTCACGCCCTTGACGACGCGGCCGTCCTTGACGTCGAGGCAGGGGATGATGCGGGTCTTGAGCGTCATGCCGCGGCTCCCGTGCCGGCCGCCGCGAGGCGCTTCAGCGCTGCGGCGGGGTCAATGCGCCCGTCATAGAGCGCGCGGCCCGTGATCGCGCCTTCGAGGATCGCGGCGTCGGGGGCGCAAAGGCGCTCGATATCGGCCATCGAGGCCAGGCCCCCCGAAGCGATCACCGGGATCGAGACGGCCTGCGCCAGCGCGATCGTGCCCTCCCAGTTGATACCCTGCAGCATGCCGTCGCGGGCGATGTCGGTGTAGATGATCGCGGCGACGCCGGCATCCTCGAAGCGCTTGCCGAGATCGGCTGCCGCCAGCGAGGAGGTCTCGGCCCAACCTTCCACGGCCACGAAGCCGTCGCGGGCATCGATGCCGACCGCGACCTGCCCCGGAAAAGCCTTCGCCGCCTCGCGCACGAAGCCGGGATCGCGCACCGCCGCCGTGCCGATGATGACGCGTCGGATGCCCTTCTCGAGCCAGCCGGCCACCGTATTCATGTCGCGGATGCCGCCGCCGAGCTGCACCGGAAACGCCACGCGCTTCAGGATCGCCTCGACCGCCGCCGCGTTCATCGGCTTGCCGGCGAAGGCACCGTCGAGATCGACGACATGCAGCCACTGGAACCCTTGGCCCTCGAAATCGGCGGCCTGCGCGGCGGGATCGTCGTTGAAGATGGTGGCCTGCGCCATGTCGCCCTGCTTGAGGCGGACGCAGCGGCCTTCCTTCAGGTCGATCGCGGGAAAGAGGATCATGGTGCCCAGCTCAGGAAATTCGTGATGAGCTTCAGCCCCAGCTTCTGGCTCTTCTCGGGGTGGAACTGCGTGCCGGCGACGTTGCCATGCGCGACCATCGCCGTCACCGGCCCGCCATGCTCGGTGAGCGCCAGCACGTCCTGCGGGCGCTGCGCCGCCAGCGCATAGGAATGCACGAAATAGGCGTGCAGCCCCTGCGGGCCGGTCTCGATGCCGTCGAGCAGCGGGTGCTCGTCCTGCTTGTGCAGGATGTTCCAGCCCATATGCGGGATCTTGAGGGCGTCGTCATTCGGCCTGATCAGCGTGACGTCGCCGGGAATCCAGCCGAGGCCCTGCGTGACCGTGTATTCCAGTCCGCGCGAGGCGAGCAGCTGCATGCCGACGCAGATGCCGAGGAAGGGGCGACCCTTGCCCCGCACGACCTCTTCCAGCGTCTCGACCATGCCCGGCACGGCATCGAGCCCGCGCCGGCAATCGGCGAAGGCGCCGACGCCCGGCAGCACGATGCGATCGGCCGCGCGCACGATGTCGGTGTCGCTGGTGACATGGATGGTCGAGGGGATGCCGGCCTCAAGCGCCGCCCGCTCGAAGGCTTTCGCGGCCGAGTGCAGGTTGCCCGAGCCGTAATCGATGATCGCGACGTTCTGGCTCATCGTCCCCGAGCCTCCGGAAACAGGCCGATGATCGGCAGCGGTCCGCTTGGCCGGGCCGCGACAGTCGCCGGCGCCGCTTCCACGCGCGGCGGCATGGATTCGCCGGCCAGCGCCCGCTCGAAATAGCGGCGCTCCGCCTCGGCCAGCGTGCGGGCCTCGACGACGTCGGACACGCGCCAGCCCTGGCGGGTGAGCTTGCGGATGACGAGGTTGTTGCCCTCGATGCCCAGGAACAGCGCGACCGCCCAGTAGATCAGCGAGAGCGCGCTGGCATGCAGGCCGAAGCGGCTGTTCAGCCAGATCAGCACGCCCCAGAACAGCACGAAGAGCAGCGTCGCCAGCCAGAGCCGCTTGCCGAGCAGCCAGAGGCCCGTGAGCAGGAAGGCTGCCGTGGCGAAGCTCTCGGGAATGAGGCACGCCTGTTCGATCTCCTCGCGCCGGTCGCCTTCCGGCGGCGGCGTCATGACGGTGTAGAATGCCATCGAGACCTCCTACAAAGCGCCCTTGGTCGAGGGGATGCGGTCGCCCTCGCGCGGATCGACGTCGAGCGCCTGCCGCAGCGCCCGCGCCAGCCCCTTGAAGCAGCTTTCGGCGATGTGGTGGGCGTTGTCGCCGTAGAGCGTTTCGACATGCAGCGTGATGCCGGCATTGATCGCGAAGGCCTGGAAGAACTCGCGCACGAGCTCGGTGTCGAAATTGCCGATCTTCTGCGCCTTGAACTCGGTGCGGAACACCAGGAACGGCCGGCCGGAGACATCAACGGCGACGCGAGTCAGGGTCTCGTCCATCGGCATGTGCACGTCGGCATAGCGGCGGATGCCCTTCTTGGTGCCGAGCGCTGCTTTAAGAGCCTCGCCCATGGCGATGCCGGCATCCTCGACGGAGTGGTGATCGTCGATATGCGTGTCGCCTTTCACCTTGACCGTAAGGTCGATCAGCGAATGGCGGGCGAAGAGATCGAGCATATGGTCGAAGAAGCCGACGCCGGTGGCGATCTCGGCCTTGCCGGTGCCGTCGATCAGGAGCGAGACCGCGATATCGGTCTCGTTGGTGCGGCGCTTCACTTCGCCCGAACGCATGCTGGCCTCTCAAGCCTTTAGCGGGAAACGGCCCCGCTTTAGCAGGGGTGGGCGGTGATGGCCACTGGCGCAATCGCCTTCCCAACCTGCGCGTCATCCCGGACAAGCCGCGAAGCGGCGGCGATCCGGGAGCCATGCCGGAACCTTTATTGGAAGCGCTCCGGCATGGATCCCGGGTCTACGCTTCGCTTCGCCCGGGATGACGGCGGAGGTTCTTGCGCGAAAAGCCTCAGACCTTCGCCAGCGCCTGCTCCAGGTCGGCGATCAGGTCGTCATGGTGCTCGAGCCCGATCGAGAGGCGGACGAGCCCGTCGCTGACGCCCATCGCGGCGCGCACTTCCGGCGTGAAGCGCTGATGCGTCGTCGTCGCGGGATGGACGATCAGGCTCTTGGCGTCGCCGAGATTGTTCGAGATGCGGATCAGCTTGCAGGCGTCGAGCAGGCGATAGGCGCCTTCCTTGCCGCCAGGGACCTCGAAGGCGATCATCGTCGAGGGGCCGCTCATCTGGCGCTTGATGATCTCGGCCTGCGGATGGTTCTTGTGGCCGGGGAAGATCACCTTGGTCGGCTTGCTCTGCGCCGCCAGCCAGTCGGCGACGGCCGTGGCGTTCTGTGCCTGCCTGGCGACGCGCAAAGGCAGCGTCTCCAGCGCTTTCAGCATCACCCAGGCGTTGAAGGGCGAGAGGATTGGGCCGGTCTGGCGCAGGTAGTTCTGGATATCGGCCTCGATCAGCTCCTTCGAGCCGAGGATCAGCCCGCCGAGGCAACGGCCCTGGCCGTCGATATGCTTGGTCGCGGAATAGACGACGATATCGGCGCCGAGCTCCAGCGGGCGCTGGTAGAGCGGCGTGGCGAAGACATTGTCGACGACGAGCTTGGCGCCGGCCTCCTTCGCCACCTTGGCGATCGCGGCGATGTCGAGCACTTCCAGCGTCGGGTTCGACGGCGATTCCAGGAAGAACAGCTTGGTGTTGGGGCGCACCGCCTTGCGCCAGGCGTCGAGATCGGTGCCCTCGACCAGCGTCGTCTCGACGCCGTAGCGCGGCAGATGGTCTTCGATGATGTAGCGACAGGAGCCGAAGAGTGCGCTCGCGGCGACGACATGGTCGCCCGCCCGTACCGGCGCCATCATCGCCGCGGTGACCGCCGCCATGCCGGTCGCGGTCGCGCGGCAGGTCTCGGCGCCCTCGAAGGAGGCCATGCGGGCTTCCAGCATCGCCGTCGTCGGATTGCCGAGCCGGCCGTACTGGAAGCCGGGATCGGTGTTCAGGAAGCGGCCTTCGGCCTGCGCGGCGTTGTCGTAGACATGGCCCTGCGTCAGATACAGGGCTTCCGAGGTCTCGCCGAACTGCGAACGCTGGATGCCGTCATGGACGAGGCGGGTCTCGGGATGCAGCTTGGCTGCGGCTTTGTCCGGTGACGGCATGGAACTCTCGATCCGTTCTTTATAACGGACAGGAGCAGTATCAGCTCCCAAGGAGTTCGTAAAGAAGAACGGAATTTCCTTTGCAAGGAACCTGAGCGGGAGGAAACGCCTCCCGTTCAACCCTATTGTTCGCCGGAACGTCCGAGCGGCCTCAGGAAGCCGGTGAGATCGGCCGTGACGTGGTGGACATGGCCGGCATCGATCGCGGACTGTTCCCAGGCCTCGCGGAAGGGATCGGGCGTCTGTGGGATGATCAGCACGGTCTTCATGCCGAGATCGCTCGGCACGATCAGGTTCTTCTCGATATCCTCGAACATCGCGGCGCGGCCGGGATCGACCGAATGCTTGGCGAGGAAATTCTCGTAGGTCGCGCGCTCGGGCTTCGGCAGGAAGCCGGCATGGACGATGTCGAAGATATCCTCGAATTGGTCGAGGATGCCGAGCTTGCCGGCGACGTTCTTGGCGTGGCCGACCGAGCCGTTGGTCAGGATCAGCTTGCGTCCGGGCAAAGCCGCGAGCGCCGCGCCGAGCGCGGGATTCGGTTCGAGCAGCGTCAGGTCGATATCATGGGCAAAGTCGAGGAACTGGTCCGGATCGATCCGGTGCTCCTCCATCAGCCCCTTCAGCGTCGTGCCGTAGCGGTGATAGTAATATTGCCGCAGCGCATGCGAGGACAGGCCGTCGAGCCCGAACAATTCCTGCAGGAACAGCGTGATGCGCTCGTTGACCTGCGGCCAGACACGGCTCTCATGCGAATAGAGGGTGTTGTCGAGATCGAAGATCCAGTGGTCGACATGCGCGAAGCCTTCCGCCGTCAGGGGCGGGGGCGCGGCAGGGGTGTCTGCGAGTGTTTTCATTGGACTCCGTGATGTGGCGAGCCGGAGTCTGCGCCGCAAGTCCTTGGCGGGAGCTTAATCGGGGCGGCTCTTTAAATCCTCCACACCGTCATCCCGGACAAGCCGCGGTAGCGGCGCCGATCCGGGATCCATGCCCGAACTGTTCCGGAATGGATCCCGGGTCTGCGCTTCGCTACGCCCGGGATGACCGCGTGAGAGGTTCCCTCAACGCCGGATGATCGTGCCGGCGCCGGTATCGGTGAAGAGCTCGATCAGCGCCGCATGCGGCACCTTGCCGTCGAGGATGACGACCGCCTCGACGCCCTTTTCCAGCGCGTAGATGCAGGTCTCGATCTTCGGGATCATGCCGCCCGAGATCGTGCCGTCGGCGATCAGGTGGCGGCACTCCTCGATCGTCAGCTCGGAGATGAGCTGCTTGTCCTTGTTCAGCACGCCCGGCACGTCGGTCAGCAGCAGCAGGCGCTTGGCGTTGAGCGCCCCGGCGATGGCGCCGGCGAAGGTGTCGGCGTTGACATTGTAGGTCTGGCCGTCGGCGGCGGCGCAGACCGGCGCCAGCACGGGGATCAGCTCGGCCTTCAGAACGGCGTCGAGCACGGTGGTGTTGACCGTCTCCGGCTCGCCGACGAAGCCGAGGTCGAGCACCTCCTCGATCTTGGAATCGGGGTCGACGATGGTGCGCGTCACCTTGCGGGCGGTGACCATGTTGCCGTCCTTGCCGCAGAGCCCGATGGCGCGCCCGCCCTCGCGGCTGATATAGCCGACGATCTCCTTGTTGACCGAGCCGGCCAGAACCATCTCGACGACCTCGACGGTGGCTTCGTCGGTGACGCGCAGGCCCTGCTTGAACTCGGACTGGATGCCGAGCTTCTTCAGCATCGCCGCGATCTGCGGGCCGCCGCCATGGCAGACCACCGGCTTCAGGCCGGACTGCTCGAGCAGCACGATATCTTCGGCGAAATCCTCGGCGGTGGCCGCGTCACCCATGGCGTTGCCGCCATACTTGATGACGATGATCTCCTGGTCGTAGCGCTGCATATGCGGCAGCGCCTGAACGAGCAGGTCGGCGGATTGCGACGGCGTCAGCTGAGGCAGGTCGGTCATTCGGGAGGCTCCGCGCATCCGCAGGAAAGGTGCGGCCGCGCTTCTACCCGAACTTGCGCGGCGGCGGAAGAACGCCGCGCGGCGGTCAGCTGCGCTTCGCGGTCACGGCGGCGACCGCAAGCCCGAGCCAGCCACCGAGCATGAACCAGCCGCCGGTCGGAGCCGCGCGCGGAAACAGCGCCGCCCCGCCAAAACCGCGCCGGGCGAGATCGGCCGCGAACAGGCACGCGCCGACGATGATCGCGGAGAGCGCGATTCGGGCCAGGAGATCATGCAGATGCCCGCCCTTGCGCGCCGCGGTGGCGCCGATGACGACGGAGGCATGGAACAGCAGCATCTGGCCGGCGGTCTGGACATGACCGGGATCGACGGCGACATGAGCCGCCGCCGCCAGCAGGGCGACGCCGGCGAAGCCCATCAGCGCGGCAAGGACCAGATGAAGGCGCGTCGCGGTCATTGGGGCTCAGCCGTGCTCGGCCAGCACGCGGCCGATCGCGGCGCGGAATTCCGGCATGCCGGCGCCCGTCTCGCTGGAGGTCAGCAGCACCTCGGGGAAAGCCGCCGGGCGGCGCTTGATCTCGTCGAACGTGGCCTCGGTCATGAATTTCTGGTCGGCCGGCTTCAGCGCGTCGCCCTTGGTCAGCACGACCTGGTAGGACACGGCGGCCTTGTCGAGCGTCTCCAGCACGGCACCGTCGACATCCTTGATGCCATGGCGGGCGTCGATCAGCACATAGACGCGCATCAGGTTGGCGCGGCCGCGCAGATAGTCGTGGATCAGCCGTGTCCAGGCCGCGACCTTCTCCTTGCCGACGGCGGCATAGCCGTAGCCGGGCATGTCGACGATGGTCGGCGCATGGGGCGAATAAACCGGAACCGGCTTTTCGCGGGAGCGCTTGCCGCCTTGAGATCCCGCCCCGACGGGCTCCTCGTGCGCGACCTGGCGGAAGAAGTTGAGTTGCTGCGTCCGGCCAGGGGTATGCGAGGTCCGCGCCAGCGCGTTGCGCCGCGTCAGCGCGTTGATCAGGCTCGACTTGCCGACATTGGAACGCCCGGCGAAGGCGATCTCCTGCCCGACCATTGGCGGCAGGTCGTCGATTGTGGTCGAGGCCCAGACGAAATCCCACGGCCCCTCGAAGAGCTTGCGGGCGGCCTCGATCTCCTCGGCGTCATAGGGTTTTGTCGTGGATGTGGTCATGGCTTCCGCTCTTTCGAAATCAGAAGCCCTCATCCTGAGGAGCCGCGCAAGCGGCGTCTCGAAGGATGCTCCAGCGCGCACTGGAACATCCTTCGAGACGCAGCCTGAAGGCTGCTCCTCAGGATGAGGGCTGAGGATGGGGCAAAGCTCTACACGGCTGCGCGCAGCGCGTCGATATTGGCGCCCTGAATCGCGTCGATATGGCGCGCGATCCTGTCGGCGTCCCAATCCCACCAGCGGATCGCCAGCAGTTCCGCGACGATCTCGGGCGGAAAGCGCATCTTCACGACGCGGCCGGGATTGCCGGCAACCACCGCATAGGCCGGCACGTCCTTCGTCACCTGTGCCCGCGTGCCGATGATCGCGCCGTCGCCGATCGTGACGCCCGGCATGATCACCGCCTCGCGCCCGATCCAGACATCGTTGCCGATCACCATGTCGCCGCGATTGTTCGGGCCGGGGCGCTTCAAATCCGAGGGATCGCCGAGGCCGAACATCTGAAACGGAAAGGTCGAGAAGCCGCCGATCGGGTGGTTGGCGCCGTTCATGATGAACTGCGCCGCCTGCGCGATCGCGACGAATTTCCCGATGATCAGGCGGTCGCCGATGAAGTCGAAATGATAGCGCACGCAGCGGGCGACGAAATGCTCCGGCCCGCGCGAGTCGTCGTAGTAGCTGTAGTCGCCGATCTCGATCAGCGGATGGTCGACCACCGCCTTCAGGAAGGCCGTGCCCTTCCAGCCGGGAATCGGATGGCGCGTGCTGGGATCGGGCAATGGCATCGGGGCGGAGGCCTTCAAAAGCGAAGGGCGGGAAACCCCGCCCTTCGATCACTCACTTCTTGTTGCTGTTGGCAGGGTTTGGCGCGCCGCCTGCGGCTGCCGGCTTCTTGCCGAACATGCCCTTGAGGTTGTCGAAGAGTTCGATCTTCACCCCATGCTTGCGCATGATGTAGCCCTGCTGGATCACCGAGAGCAGGTTGTTCCAGCTCCAGTAGATCACCAGGCCGGCCGGGAACGAGCCGAGCAGGAAGGTGAAGAACACCGGCATCCAGGTGAACATCATCTTCTGCACCGGGTCCGGCGGCTCCGGGTTCATCTTCATCTGGATGAACATCGTGACGCCCATGATGATCGGCCACAGGCCCAGATGCAGCATGGCCGGCGGGGTAAAGGGCAGCGCGCCGAACAGGTTGAACAGGTTGGTCGGGTCCGGCGCCGCGAGATCGTGGATCCAGCCGAAGAACGGCGCGTGCCGCATCTCGATGGTGATGAACAGGATCTTGTAGAGCGCGAAGAACACCGGGATCTGCAGCAGCACCGGCCAGCAGCCGGCGACCGGATTGATCTTCTGCGTCTTGTACAGCTCCATCAGCGCCTGCTGCTGCTTCATCTTGTCGTCGGCATGGCGCTCGCGGATCGCCGTCATTTCCGGCTGCAGCGCCTTCATCTTCGCCATCGAGGCGTAGGACTTGTTGGCCAGCGGGAAGAACAGGAACTTCAGGAGCACCGTGACCAGCAGGATCGCGACGCCGAAATTGCCGACATGCTTGTAGATCCAGTCGAGCACGAAGAAGAGCGGCTTGGTGATGAAATAGAACCAGCCCCAGTCGATCAGCAGCTCGAAGCGCTTGATGCCGAGGTTCTTCTCATAGCCGTCGATGGCCGCGACTTCCTTGGCGCCGGCGAAGAGCCGGGCGTTCGAGGAGGCCGTGGCGCCCGGCGCGACGGCGACGCCCTCGCCGAGGAAATCGGCCTGGTAGGTGTGGCCGGTGGCGGTCTGGACCGCGGAATAGCGGCCCTCGTACTTGCGCTGCTGGTCGGGGATGACCGCGGCGGCCCAGTACTTGTCGGTGATCCCCACGAAGCCGCCGACCGCGTCCTTCCAGGACTTGCCGGTCGTGCCCGGCGAGAGCAGCGGCTCCTTGTCGAGCTTGTCGTAGGTGTATTCCTGCAGACCCTGCTCGCCGAGATTGCCGACGAGGCCCTCGTGCAGCACGTAATAGCCGAGCGTAGTCGGCTTGCCCTGGCGAACGATCTGACCATAGGGGAACAGGGTGACGGCGGCGCCGCCCTTGTTCTCGACCTCGTCGCGGATCGTGAACATCGCGTTGTCGTCGACGCTGATGGCGCGCTTGAAGATCAGGCCCTGGCCGTTGTCCCAGCTCAGCGTCACCGGCTTGGCGGGAGTGAGCGTCTGATTGTCGGCGGTCCAGACCGTCGTCGCGTTCGGCAGCGCGACAGTCGTGCCGGGCGCCGCGACCCAGCCGAAATCGGAATAATAGGCGTTCGGCCCGCCGATCGGCGAGAGCAGGACGATGTTCGCGCTCTTCGGGTCGACGGTCTCGCGATAGGCCTTGAGCGAGACGTCGTCGATGCGCGCGCCGGTCAGCGAGAGCGAGCCGGCGATCTTGGGCGTATCGATCTTGACGCGGGCGCTCGCGGCCAACGCCTGCTCGCGGGTGCCGATCTGCTGCAGGGCAGCGGTGCCGGGCACAGCCGAGCCTGCGGGCTGGCCGGGCGTACCCGGCACCGGGGTGGAGCCGGAAGCGGCGGGCGCCTGCTGGCTCTGGGCCTGCTGCGCGGCCTGCTTCTGCTTTTCCATCTGCGGCACGCCGTAGAAGAACTGCCAGCCGAGCAGCACGACCACGGACATGACGATCGCCAGAAGCAGATTGCGGTTGTCTTCTTTCATCATGGTCGGAAACGGATCTCGCTTGGTCCGGCAGGGGCGGGCGCGGCAGGGTCAGGCTTGCGCCGGCGTGCTTCGCTTGGGATGCGGGCGGCGCCGATCAGCATGCGGCTTGTGAGGCTTTGCCCGGTCGATGGCAATCGAAAGATCGGCGACGAGCGCCTTAAATCGCGCGGTCAGCACGTCGGAGCGCGCGACGATCACGATGTCGCAGGGGCGCTCGGTCTGGCTGGCGAGTGCCTGCTTGGCCGCTTCGCGCAGGCGTCGGCGGATGCGGTTGCGCTTCACCGCGTTGCCGGTCTTGCGCGAGGCGGTGAGGCCGAGCCGCAAGCCAACGGGTTCGCCGCCCTTGCGGGCTTCGTCCGGCGCGGCGTCGCGCACCTGCGCCATGAAGGCGGACGAACGAAAACGGCGGCCGTGTTCGGCCGCCGCCAGGAATTCTTTGCGTTGCGTCAGACGGGCGAGGCGCATGGCGATTGGCCTGTCTTCCGGAACCGGCGCGCTATCGTGACGCGCCAGGGGTCGTCAGGCCGACAGGCGCTTGCGGCCGTGGGCGCGGCGAGCGGCGATGACCTTGCGGCCACCCTTGGTCGCCATGCGGGCGCGATAGCCGTGGCGGCGCTTGCGAACCAGCTTGCTGGGTTGATAGGTTCTCTTCACGGTCCGTCTCCGGGGCCTTTATGAGCACGACGGCCGCGGCTTTCCGGGGAAAGCATGGCCAACCGAGCCTGTCATGCGATAAGGGTCGGCGCTGCCTTTCGGCTGCGCAGGTCGCGGGCTTATGACGGATGGACGACACCAAGTCAACGCCAAACTGGCGGCTTCGCGCCTGAGTGCGACGAAGCTTCGCGGACTCCGCGATGCCGGCTTGCGATTCTCCGAGACATCCCCGATATAGCGGGCGGGAGGTTGGCGAGGGACGTCTCACTCGCCAACCGGGTCAGGTCCGGAAGGAAGCAGCCCTAACGAGACCGAACGGGTCTTCGTCCAGCCTCCCACCTCATGCGCCGATCAAAGCGCCGGACTGAAGCACGGAGCCGGCGCGGCGCCATTGACCCTCGCCTCCCGATTGGCGAAACCAGTCCGCATGACCGACCAGATCGACGCCGCCTCTGCTGACGAACCGGGATTCGCCGGGTTCGATCCGGTGCCTGCGCCGCAAGCCTCCGCGAATGGGGCGCCCGCGCCCTATCGCGTGCTCGCGCGAAAATACCGCCCGGCGCATTTCGGCGACCTGATCGGCCAGGAAGCGATGGTGCGCACGCTCACCAACGCCTTCGCGGCCGGCCGCATCCCGCAAGCCTGGATGCTGACCGGCGTCCGCGGCGTCGGAAAGACCACGACCGCCCGCATCCTGGCGCGCGCGCTCAATTTCCAGACGCCGGACGGCCAGGGCAGCCCGACCACGGACTTGCGCGATTTCGGCATCCATTGCCGCGAGATCATCGAGGGCCGCCATATCGACGTGATGGAGATCGACGCCGCCTCGAACAACAGCGTCGACAACATCCGCCAGATCAACGACGCCGTGCGCTATGCGCCCGTTTCCGCGCGCTACAAGGTCTATATCGTCGACGAGGTGCACATGCTCTCGACCGGCGCCTTCAACGCCTTCCTGAAGACGCTGGAGGAGCCGCCGCCGCATGCGAAGTTCATCTTCGCGACGACGGAAATCCGCAAGGTGCCGATCACGGTGCTGTCGCGCTGCCAGCGCTTCGACCTGCGCCGCGTCGAAGCCGATATGTTGGTCGACCATCTCGCCAATATCTGCCGGGCCGAGAGCGTCGATGCCGAGCAGGAGGCGCTCGCGGCGATCGCCCGCGCCGCCGAGGGGTCGGTGCGCGATTCTCTCTCGATCCTCGACCAGGCCATCGCGCATGCGGCCGGCCGCATCACGCTCGACGATATCCGCTCGATGCTCGGCCTCGCCGACAGGGCCCGCGTCATCGATCTCTTCGAAGCGGTGATGAAGGGCGATATCGCCGCGGCGCTCGGCGAATTGCGCGCGCAATACGATGCCGGCGCCGATCCGGTCGTGGTGCTGAACGACCTCGCCGAATTCACCCATCTCGTCACCCGCCTCAAGCTCGTGCCCGAGGCGGTGAAGGATAACAGCCTCGCCCAGGCCGAGCGTGTGCGCGGCGGCGATTTCGCCCAGCGCCTCTCGGTCCGCATCCTCGCCCGCACCTGGCAGATGCTGCTCAAGGGCATTGCCGAGGTGAAGCAGGCCGACCGGCCGGTGATGGCGGCCGAGATGGTTCTGGTTCGTCTTGCCCATGCGGCCGATCTGCCGACGCCGGACGAGGCGTTGAAGATGCTGCGCGACGGCATGGGCTCCGTCCCGGCCGGCAACGGCGGTGGCGGCAACGGGATGGGGATGTCGCGCCCGCCTTCCGGTGGCGGCAACACTGCGCTCGCCGCCCGCCCGATCCTCGCCAGTGCCAATCCCGCGCCCACCCCGGTCGCGCGCGCCGTCGCTGCGCCGATGGCAATCGTCGCCACGCTGGAGGATGTCGTCGCGCTCGCTTCGCAGCATCGCGATATCACCCTGAAGATCGCGCTGGAGCGCGATATCCGGCCCGTGCGCTTCGAGCCCGGCCGCATCGAGTTCTCGCTGGCCGAAGGCGCCTCGCGGACGCTGGCGCAGGACCTCTCCCGCCGCCTCAAGGAATGGACCGGCCAGACCTGGATGGTTGCCGTCGTCAATGACGAGGGCGGCGCCACCATGCGCGAGCAGGCCGCGGCGGCAAAAGACCAGCGCGAGAGCGATGCGGCGGCTCACCCTTCCGTCAAGGCGGTGCTGGAGCGCTTCCCCGGCGCGCGCATCGTCGATGTCCGCGATCCCCGCGCCATCGCCGCGGCCGAAATGGCGGCGTCCGCGCCGACCGAAGACGAATACCTGCCCGATGCCGAGCCCCTGTTCGACGATTCCGAACCGGATTTCGACGGCATCGATTTCTGACGATTTCGAGGAGGATTTCCGATGCGTGACATGATGGGCCTGATGAAGCAGGCGCAGCAGATGCAGCAGAAAATGGCCGACATGCAGGCCGAGCTCGACGCGATCGAGGTCGAGGGCGGGGCCGGCGGCGGCATGGTCACGGTGACGATGACGGCCAAGGGGGCGCTCAAGGGCGTGAAGATCGACCCGAGCCTGATGGTGCCGGACGAGCGCGAGATCCTCGAGGACCTGATCGTCGCCGCCGCCAACGATGCCCGCACCCGCGGCGAGCGCGTCATGCAGGAGCGCATGGCCGAGATCACCAAGGGCCTGCCGATCCCGCCGGGCATGAAGCTGTTTTGATTGCGATAGGCGCCGCCCGTTGTCATTCCGGGGCTTCGCGAAGCGAAGAGCCCGGAACCCACGACTGGGCGGGCCCGATCGTTACGACGCACCCTGCCGGGCTCACCCGGTCGTGGATTCCGGGTTCGGCCTGCGGCCGCCCCGGAATGACAAGGTAGGACCATGTCCCGCGCCATTGCCGGTCCCGAGATCGAAAGGCTGATCCAGCTCCTGGCCAAGCTGCCGGGGCTCGGGCCGCGCTCGGCCCGGCGTGCCGCCTTGCATCTCGTCAAGAAGCGCGAGCAATTGCTAGGCCCGCTCTCCGAGGCGATGGCGGTGGCGCGCGAGCGCATCGTCGTCTGCTCCCGTTGCGGCAATGTCGATACCAGCGACCCCTGCGGCCTCTGTACCGATCCGCGCCGCGATGACAGCCTGATCGTCGTCGTCGCCGATATCTCCGATCTCTGGGCGCTGGAGCGTTCGGGCGCGGTTTCCGGCCGCTATCACGTCCTTGGCGGCGTGCTTTCGGCTCTCGACGGCGTCCGGCCGGAGCATCTCTCGCTCGACGCGCTGGTGGCGCGCGCTTCCGAACCGGCGGTGAAGGAGGTCATCCTCGCGCTCAGCGCCACGGTCGACGGCCAGACCACGGCGCATTTCATCACCGATCTCCTGGCGCATCTGCCGGTGAAGGTGACCAAGCTCGCCCATGGTGTGCCGGTCGGAGGCGAGCTCGACTATCTCGACGACGGCACGCTTGCCGCCGCGATCCGCCAGCGCACGGGATTCTGAAGGCGCCTCAGAATTTGTAGGCGACGCTGGCGCGGGCGCTGTGGCTGGACAGTTCCTGCGAGCCGCTGAGGCTCGGGAAGGCGCCGGAGCTGGCGAAACGGTTCCGCCCGAAATCGGTGTAGCGGTATTCGGCGCCGAGGATCAGGTTGTCGGTGAAGGCGAAATTGACGCCGGCGCCGACGTTCCAGCCGGTCCGCGCGCTCGTCAGCCGCTCGCCGAAGCCGCCGCCGGGCGTGAAGACGCGCCGTTCGTATTCCGTGAAGGCGACGCCGCCGGTGCCGTAGATCATCCAACGGTCGAAGGCGAGGCCGAGGCGGGCGCGGGCCGAGCCCTGCCAATCCTGGCTGACGCGGGCGGAGAGGCCCACCCCGTCGAAGCGGCTGCGGCTGTTCAGCGCTTCGACATCGCCCTCGATGCCGACCACGATGCCGCCGAGCTGATAGTTGAAGCCGGCATGGGCGCCGCCGAAGGCGCTATCTTCGCCAACGCGGAAGCTGACGGGTGCGAAGGCGCCGCCGGCCGAGCCGATCCGCACCCGGCTGTCGCCCCAGGCATAGCCGCCCTGGAGACCGGCATAGAAGCCGGTCCAGGAATACAACGCCGGCAGTTCCGGAGCCGGCGGCAAGGCGACCTTGCGCAGGTCGGCCGCATAGGCCGCGCCCGACAGCAGGATTGCGAGGCCCGTCAGGCCGGTTCTGAACAGCTTCGTCATCGGGCGTATCCGGAGGAACAGACAAGCGCCTGCCGCTCGCGGCTGCGCCCCGTCATAACGAAGCATTAAGGTTAACAATCGGCTAAGCCGCTCTGGCAGCGGCCCCCGGCCGGAACGATTGCGAATGCAGCCCGTTGCTCGCAAGCTGTGGCGGAAACGGCAGGCGGAGCGCGAAACCCGAGATGGCTTTCCTCAAACGGATCACGGGCGCTGCCGGGATCGGGGTTGCGCTCGGCTATCTGTCGGGAGTGGTGGCGGACAAGCTCGGGCGGCGCAAGGCGGAGGCCGTGCGCGGCCGGCTGGCGAAGACGCCGCTGCAGATGACATGGCTCGGCTGGAAGGACGTGCTGCTGCGCTTCATCGGCAATGTCGCCGAGAATCGCCTGTCCTCGCTTGCCGGCGCGGTCGCCTTCTTCACGCTGCTCTCGCTCGTGCCGGCCCTGTCCCTGCTGGTCACGATCTACCGTTACTTCACCGACCCCGCGACCATCGCCGAACAGCTCGACACGGTGACGACCATGTTCCCGCAAGCTGCGCGGGAGCTCATCCACGAGCAGGCGATGCGGCTCTCGACCCAGTCCGGCTTCAATCTGTCGCTGACCTTCTGGATCAGCCTGGGCGTCGCGACATGGTCGGCCAATGCGGCGGTGAAGGCGCTCTTCGATGCGCTCAACATCATCTATCGCGAGGGCGAGAAGCGCAGCTTCCTCAAGCTCAACGCGATCTCGCTGTTCACCACGGTCAGCGGCGTCGTCCTGCTTGCCGCCGCCCTCGTTGCCATCGCCAGCCTGCCGGTGGTGACCGCGCTCTTTCCCTTCCATTCCGAACTCGAACGCCTGATCCGGCTCGTCCGCTGGCCGTCCTTCTTCGTCATGGCGACGCTCTCGATCGCGGTGCTCTACTGGATCGGCCCGAGCCGGGAGCGCGTGCGCTTCATCTGGGTCATGCCCGGCGCCATCGCCGCGGCCCTGTTCTGGGGCGCGGCCTCCTATGCCTTCTCCTGGTATGTCTCGACGCTCGGCAATTACACGGCCGCCTATGGCTCGCTTGCGACCGTCGTGGTGTTCATGACCTGGCTCTGGCTCTCGGCGACGATCGTGCTGGCCGGCGCCGAACTCAATGCCGAGTTGGAGCACCAGACGGCGCATGACACCACCACCGGCCGGCCGAAGCCGCTCGGCCAGCGCGGTGCTACCATGGCGGACAGGGTCGGCCCGCCCAGGGCGGGATAAGCGCGGCGCGACCTATCATTGCAACCATGCAATCGCAGCCTTGCTGCCCGGGTGGGCGACAAGGCGTGCTGGAAGCGCCATTTTGGGAATGCGGCCGGCGGGGCCGCCGCGAAAGGAATTCCCATGGTCGCAACGATCGAACGGGCGGCTCCGGCCGCCACACTCGAAGCCCACCAGGCGCCCGTCTTCATTGGCGCGGTGACGCTGCGGGCGCATGATCTTCAGGCACTGACCGCCTATTATCGCGATGTGATCGGCCTTGGCCTGATCCGGCAGGATGCCGGGAGCGCGGAGCTCGGCGTCGGCGGTCAGGTGCTTGTTCGGCTGGTGGCGGGCGCCGCTCGGCCGACCTCGACCGCCGGCCTGTTTCATCTGGCCATCCTGCTGCCGTCGCGGCGCGACCTCGCCAATTGGCTGAGGCATGCCGCCGTGACGCGCATCCCGCTCGAAGGCGCCTCCGACCATCTCGTCAGCGAGGCGCTCTATCTCTCCGATCCCGAAGGCAACGGCATCGAGATCTATCGCGACCGCAAGCGCGAGGAATGGCCGCGTAAGCCCGATGGCGGCATCGCCATGGCGACCGAGCGGCTCGATCTCGACAAGCTTCTGAGCGAAGCCGACGACGCAGCTTACGCTGGCATGCCCGAGGGTACGGGGATGGGCCATATCCATCTGCGCGTCGGCGATACACCTGCCGCGGAAGCCTTCTATCGCGACCTGCTCGGCTTCGATCTGATGGTGCATTATCCCGGCGCGAGCTTCCTCGCCAGCGGCGGCTATCACCACCATATCGCCGGCAATATCTGGGGCAGCCGCGGCGCCGGCCCGCGTCAGCCGGGCGAAGCGGGGCTCGACTGCTTCGAGCTGGTCGCGCGCGACGCAGCGGATTTCGCGGCAATGCGCCAGCGCATCCTGGCGGCCGGCGGCAAGGAGGCTGACGGCGTGCCGAGCGTCACCGACCCCTGGAACAACCGGTTGGTTCTGGTGCGCTGAGAGGGGCTCAGCGCGTCAGCAGATGCGAGCGGCGTGGTCCGCCCGTGTCGGGCGTGAAGCCGTTCGCTTCCCAGAAGGCGCATGCGCGCGGATCGGCCGCGCGCAGCGACAAGCGCGGCGCGAGATCGAGCCCCTGCTGGATCAAGGCGGCGGCCAGCACGCGGCCGATACCGGACCCGCGACGCAGCGGCCGGACATAGACATGCCGGACGCGCAGCAGATCGGGCGCGGGATCGTAAGGGTCGGGCGTCAGCGCGCCGATGCCGGCGAGTTCGCCCTCATGGAAGGCGGCGAAAGTGACGAAACGCTCGTCCTCGCCGCCATAATGGCCGGCCAGCCATTCCTCGCGCAGTCCCTCGACGAAGCGATAGCTTTCCGCGCTCGCTTCCTGGCGCAAGGCCTCGAAATCGTCCGGCAGGCTGTCCGCCAGCCGGACGATCTGGACGGCCGCTGCGGTCACAGACCCTCGAACAGGGCGCTGGAGATGTAGCGCTCGGCGAAGGAGGGGATGATCACCACGATGGTCTTGCCGGCATTTTCCGGCCGGGCGCCGACTTCGAGAGCCGCCGCGACGGCAGCACCCGACGAGATGCCGGCCGGAATGCCCTCGCTCCTGGCGAGCGCGCGGGCCGTCTCGAACGCCGTCTGGTTGCCGACGGTGACGACCTCGTCGATGACGCCGCGATCGAGGATGCCCGGCACGAAGCCGGCACCGATGCCCTGGATCTTGTGCGGGCCGGCCTGGCCGCCGGACAGGACGGGAGAATCCTCCGGCTCGACCGCGATCATCTTCACGCTCGCCTTGCGCGCCTTCAGCACCTGGCCGACGCCGGTGATGGTGCCGCCGGTGCCGACGCCGGAGATGACGATATCGACCGCGCCATTGGTGTCGTTCCAGATCTCCTCCGCCGTGGTCTTGCGGTGGATCTCGGGATTATGCGGGTTCTCGAACTGCTGCGGGATGATCGAGCCCGCTATCTCGGCCTTGAGCTCCTCGGCCTTGGCGACGGCGCCGCGCATGCCGCCGGGGCCGGGCGTCAGCACCAACTCGGCACCGAGCAGGGCGAGCATCTTGCGCCGCTCCAGCGACATCGTCTCCGGCATCACCAGGATCAGGCGGTAGCCGCGCGCGGCCGCGACGAAGGCGAGCGCGATGCCGGTATTGCCCGAGGTCGGCTCGATCAGCGTGCCGCCGGGCTTGAGTGCGCCGGAGGCTTCCAGCGCATCGATCATGTTGACGCCGATCCGGTCCTTGACGCTCGAGATCGGGTTGAAGAACTCGAGCTTGGCGAGGATCGTCGCCTTGACGCCCCGCTCGGCCGGCAGGCGGTTGAGCTTGACCAGCGGCGTGTCGCCGATCGTGTCGGTGATCGAGTTGTAGATGCGTCCGCGTCCGGGCGCCTTCGTCGTCTTCTGTGCTTCGGCCATGACATGACTCCTCTGGACGAGAGACCGTTCAACCGTGACGCTAGATCAATTCACAGAAACTGTCGATAAAAAGAAATAAATAACATCCTTAGATTGTAAAATCTGCTTTCGCATCGGGCCCGCCGAAGACGGCCTTCGCCTGCGCCCTCTGGCACAATTCCTCGACCGTGACCGTATCGAGCGCGGCGAGGAACGCGGCCGAGGCCTGCGCGACCTCCGGTCCGACGACCTCGTCGACGAGGCGCGACTGCGGCTCCGGCCCGAGCCCGTCCTCGATGGCTTCCTGCATCGCGGCCCGGGCGATGTCGCCGGCCGTGATCTTGCGCCGCTCGCGGGCAAGCTCGTAGCCGCCGCGCGGGCCGCGCACGCCCTTGAGGATGCCGACGCGCACCAGCGTCTGCAGCAGGGTTTCGAGATGGCGCGGCGGCAGCGCATGGCGCGCGGCGAGCAGCTTGGCCGCGACCGGCGAGGGGCGGGCATGCAAGGCGATATCGACCACGGCGGCGATGGCGAGCAGGCTGCGGCGCGAGAGCAGGATCATGACCTGTCTCCAGCGCGTTTGCCGCCGCTGACGCCCGTCGAGCCGTAGCCGCCGGCGCCGCGCGCCGTCTCATCGAGCGCTGCGACCTCCGTGAGGCGGACATGGCTGACCGGAGCGATGACGAGCTGGGCGATGCGGTCGCCGCGCGTGACCGTGAAGGTCTCGCTGCCATGGTTGATCAGCACGACCGAGACCTCGCCGCGATAATCGCTGTCGACAGTGCCGGGCGCATTGAGGACGGTGACGCCGTGGCGAAGCGCCAGCCCCGAGCGCGGGCGCACCTGCCCTTCGAAGCCCGCGGGCAGTTGCATCGCGAGCCCGGTCGGGACGAGCGCGCGTTCGCCAGGGACGAGCGAGAGGCTTCCGGAAATGGCGGCACGCAGGTCGAGCCCGGCCGCACCTTCCGTCTCGTAGGCCGGCAAGGGCAGGTCGGCGCCATGCGGCAGGCGCTGCAACAGGACCGTGACCATCGTCACTCCGCCTGCCGGGCAGGCGCGAGCCCGGCGATATGGGCGATCAGGCGGTTTGCGACCTCGCCCTTCGGCAGGGTCGGCCAGGTCTCGACGCCGGTCGTCGTGACGAGATGCACGGTATTGGCATCGCCACCCATCACGCCGGTGCCGCCGACATCGTTGGCGACGATCAGGTCGCAGCCCTTCTTCGCGAGCTTGGCGCGGGCATAGTCGATCACGTTCCGCGTCTCGGCCGCGAAGCCGACGACCAGCGGCGGGCGCCCGTTCTTGCGATGCGCGATCGTTGCGAGGATGTCGGGGTTCTCGACCAGCGAAAGCGGCGGCAATGCCTTGCCGTCCTTCTTCAGCTTGTCGGAGGCCGCGTCGGCCACCCGCCAGTCGGCGACGGCAGCGGCGAAGATCGCGATATCGGCCGGCAGCGCCGTCTCGACCGCGGCGAGCATCTCGCGCGCCGATTCGACATGGATGGTCTCGACCCCCGCCGGATCGGGCAGGTTCACCGGCCCGCTGACCAGCGTCACGCGCGCTCCGGCGGCGGCGGCCGCGGTCGCGATGGCATGGCCCTGCTTCCCGGAGGAGCGGTTGGCGATGTAGCGCACGGGGTCGATCGGCTCATGCGTGGGGCCCGAGGTGATCAGCACATGCCGCCCGGCAAGCGAGCCTGTCGTAGGCTCGCCGCCCGGCAGCCGGCCGAGGAAGCCGATGGCGCGCTGGGCATTGGGCTTTTCGCCGGCGAGCGCGAGCTCGATCGCGGCGAGGATCTCCGGCGGCTCGGCCATGCGGCCCGGCCCGCTCTCGCCGCGCTCGGCCATGGCGCCGACATTGGGGCCGACGACGAGGATGCCGTCCTTCTCGAGCTGCGCCATGTTCCGGCGCGTCGCCGGGTGCTGCCACATGCGCGGGTTCATCGCCGGTGCGATCAGCACGCGCTTGTCGGTGGCGAGCAGCGCGGTCGAGGCGAGGTCGTCGGCATGCCCGTTCGCCATCTTGGCGATCAGGTCGGCGGTCGCTGGCGCGACCACGACGAGATCGGTCGAGCGCGAAAGCTGGATATGGCCGATATCAGCCTCATCCGTCAGCGAGAACAGGTCGGTGAAGCAGCGCTCGCCCGCCAGCGACGACACGGTGAGCGGCGTGACGAACTGCTCGCCGGCCTTGGTCACGATGCAGCGCGAGGCGATGCCGCGATCCTTCAGCCGGCGGATGACCTCCAGCATCTTGTAGGCGGCGATGCCGCCGCCGATGATCAGGAGAACGGAGCGGGAAGCGGACAAGGCGGCTCCTCGGGCAGCGCGGATGGCGAACGGCCCGTTACGTAGCATCTGCCGTGCCGCGCTGTCATGCGCCGCGCGTTGTCCGCCGTTCCTCAGTTGCGGGGCAGGTCCGGCACTTTATAGGCCGTCGTCGCCTTGATCCGCTCCATCGCGAAGCGCGAGGTGACGTTCTTGAGCGGGATCGTCTCGATCAGCTTCTTGTAGAAGCCGTCATAGGCGGCCATGTCGGCGACGACGACGCGCAGCATGTAGTCGACATCGCCCGCCATCCGGTAGAACTCCATCACCTCCGGCATCGCCGCGACCATCTGGGCGAACTTGTCCAGCCACGGGCCGGAATGATCCGCCGTCTCGATCTGGACGAAGACGGTGAGGCCGAGCCCGATCTTCTCCGGCGCCACCAGCGCCACCCGCTTCAGGATCACGCCGGCCTGTTCGAGCTTCTGGATGCGCTTCCAGCACGGGGTCTGCGAGAGCCCGACGCGGTCGGCGAGCTCGGCGATGGAAATATTCGCGTCCGCCTGGAGCACGGTCAGAATCTTGCGGTCGATGGCGTCCATTCTCTCAAGCTCGCTATCTGGAGAAATTCGTTTCGCAGACTTCGCACGAAAGAGACGAATTATCTTTTTCTAGCTGATCTATTGCATCAAGATAGAAAATCCTTTTCTCAGTCTGTCAATGGGGGCTCGTTTGGGCCTGCTTTTGAAAGGGGTTTGAACGATGGATCGCCGCCAGTTCCTCATCGCCGGGTCGAGCCTCGCGGCGGCCATGCCCTTCGCCGCCCCGGCTCGCGCCCAGAGCGTCGCGGCACGCGTCGGCTACATCCCGATCGTCGGCACGGCGCCGTTCTTCGTCGCCAATGGCGAGGGCTGGCTGAAGCAGGGCGGCATCGACGTTGCGGTCACCGTCTTCGAATCCGGCCCGAACATGATCCAGGCGCTCGCTTCCGGCACGATCGATGTCTATGTTGCCGGCGTCGCGCCGCTGGCCGTCGCCCGCGCTCGCGGCATCGACATCCGCGTCGTCGCCTCGACCGCGATCGGCGAGAATGTCGTGGTCAGCGCGCCCTCGCTCACCAAGTTCTTCACGCCCGGCACCAATGCCGCTGCGGCCTTCAAGGCGTTCCGCGCCGCCAATGGCAAGGCCGCGCGCCTCGCCACCCAGCCGGCCGGCTCGGTGCCCAACACGACGCTGCAATACTGGCTCTGGGAGGTCGCGAAGGTCGACAAGGCCGATGTCGAGATCGTGCCGATGGGCATCGACGCGACCCAGCAGGCGATCCTGGCCGGCGCGGTCGATGGCGGCTCCGTCCGCGAGCCGGCGCTGACCATCCTCCAGACCCGCAACCCGCAGATCAAGCTCGTCGCCGGTGGCGAGGAGGTCTTCCCGGGCCAGCCCGGCACCGTCGTCGCCGTCTCCGGCGCCTTCGCCACCAAGAACCCGCAGGCCGTGCAGAGCCTCGTCTCCGGCCTCGTCAAGGCTGCTGCGCTGATCAAGGCCGCCCCGAACAAGGCCGCCCCCCATGTCGGCGCCGCGCTCGGCAAGGGCATCGTCGATCCCGAGCTGATCCAGAAGGCGCTGGTCTCGCCGGCCAGCCGCTTCGAGATCGACCCGCGCAAGATCATCGAGCCGTCCCGTGCGATGCAGGCCTACCAGGTCAAGCTCGGTTCGCTGGAGAAGGAACTCCCCTTCGACGGGCTGTTCGAGACCCAGTACTACGAGCGCGCGATCAAGGCGGGCGGCTGATGCCGACCCTCATCGATGTCGTTGAGACGATGAAACGCGGGTCATCCCGAGCGACCGGAGGGAGACCCGGGATCCATGCCGGAGCATCCCCGAAGAAGGTTCAGGCATGGATCCCGGGTCTGCGCTTCGCTTCGCCCGGGATGACGGCGCGTTTACGAGCCAGAGGTTGAGTGGTTTGACGTTGCAGTCGCTGCGGGCTCCCGCCCTCGCCCTTCTGGGCCTCGTCGCCTTCCTCCTGCTCTGGGAGGCGATGCCCTATTTCGGACTGGTGAATCCGGCTTTCCTACCGGGGCCGAGCGCCCTGCCGAAGGCCTTCATGCGGGAGTTGTCTTCCGGCGCCTGGTTCGCGGCCATACTCGGTTCGCTCTGGCACTACTTCGTCGGACTGTTCGTCGGCGCCGGCCTCGGCATCGCCTTCGGCGTAGCTGTCGGCATGTCCCGCGTCGCCGAGGAGGCGACGGCCTGGGTCGTCCGGGTCCTACGCCCGATTCCCGGCCTCGCCTGGGTGCCCTTCGCCATCATCTGGTTCGGCGTCACGCCGGGCGCGGCGGTCTTCATCATCGCCATCGGCGTGTTCTGGATCGTCTTCTTCGCGGCGCAGGGCGCGATCCGCGGCGTCGACCGCGATCTCATCGAGGTCGCCGATGCCTTCGGCTTCCGCTCGCCTTGGGCTCGCCTGTTCAAGATCCTGCTGCCGGCGGCCTTGCCGGGCATCCTCGTCGGCATCAGGACGGCGCTCGGCCAGGCCTGGATGGCGGTGGTCGCGGCCGAGATCTTCGGCGTCGCCGGTGTCGGCCAGCGCATGATGCAGGCGTCCAGCCTGCTCGCGACCGATATCGTCGTGGTCTACATGCTGACGATGGCGGCGCTCTACGGCCTGCTCGACACCGGCTTCGTCGCCTTCCAGAAATGGGTGCTGCGTTGGAAAGCGTGATCGAGAAGAGTGCGATTGAGATTCGGGGCCTGTCGCTGACCTTCACCCGCGACGGCGAGGAGACCGAGGTCCTGCGCAAGCTCGACCTCTCGGTCGGGCGCGGCGAATTCTTGGCCATCGTCGGCCCCTCCGGCGTCGGCAAGTCGACCCTGCTGCGCGTCATCGCCGGCCTTGCCAAACCGAGCGGCGGCGAGGTCGTCATCGATGCGAAGGATCGGACGCGCCGGCCGGTCGCGCTGGTCTTCCAGGATTCGCGCCTGCTGCCCTGGCGCAAGGTCGTCTCCAATGTCGGTTTCGGGCTCGAGGGCCGCGCCCCGCGTGCCGAGCGCCTCGCCAAGGCTGCAGCCATGCTCGATCTCGTCGGTCTCGCGCCGCTGGCGCAGCGCTGGCCGCACCAGTTGTCCGGTGGCCAGCGTCAGCGCGTCTCGCTCGCCCGCGCGCTCGCCGTCGAGCCGGAAATCCTGCTGATGGACGAGCCCTTCTCGGCGCTTGATGCCCTGACGCGCGAAAACCTGCAGGACGAATTGATCCGCGTCTGGCAGCGCACCGGCAAGACCGTGCTCTTCGTCACCCATGATATCGACGAGGCTGCCTATCTCGCCGATCGCGTCGTGGTCCTGTCGGGTGCGCCCGGCCAGATCATCGCCGAGCACCGCATCGACGCGAGCCGCCCGCGCAAGCGCGGCGCGGCGGCGGAGGCTGAGATCGTGCGCGCGGTCCGCCAGGGCCTGGGCGCCGACATCGTCACGGATGGCGCCGCGATCTGACTGACCACGACCGTCATGCTCGCCCTTGTGGCGAGCATCCACGTCTTGAACACCGCCTTCGTTGAAGGAAGACGTGGATGGTCGGGACAAGCCCGACCATGACGGACATCGCGCCCTCCTCGATGGGGCGGCGACATCATGGCACGCTGCCTCTCAGGCGCGGATCGCCCAGAATGGCCCATGACCCCGCCTCACTGCCTTGTCATTGGCGGATGAAGGCGGATTGAGGCATGGGGTCCGGATGATCAGGGATTGCGACGGCATCATGCGGCTTCATTTCGGCAAGCGTTTCCTGCGTGGAGCGGCTTTGGCGCTGGGGTTGTTTGCGCCCGGCCTTGCGCTCGCCGCTGAATCCGCCGCCGTCATCTCGCCGCGCGTCACCGCGACCCTGCTGTCGAGCCGCGATGCGGTCGCGCCCGGCGAGCGCTTCAAGGTTGCGCTCGTCCAGAAACTCGCGCCGCATTGGCATACCTATTGGCTCAACCCCGGCGATTCCGGCGAGCCGACCCAGATCAAGTGGGATCTGCCGGCCGGCGCGAGCGCGGGCGAAATCCAGTGGCCGGCGCCCAAGGCGATCCGGGTCGAGCCCCTCGTCAATTTCGGCTTCGAAGGCACGGTCCTGCTGCCGCTCGAGATCACGGTTCCCGCCGATGCCAAGCCCGGCGAGAACTTTGCGCTGAAGGCCGAGGCGACCTGGCTCGTCTGCGAGAAGATCTGCATTCCCGAGGAAGGCTCCTTCTCGCTCGACCTCCCCATCGCCGCCGCGAGTGCGGTCGACCAGGCCGCCGAGGCGCGGATCGAGGCCGCCATCGCATCGTTGCCGAAGCAGGCTTCGTTCCGTGGCAAGCTCCGCGACGATGCCGGCAAGCTCGTGCTCGACCTGCCGGGCCTGCCGGCTGGCGCGGCCGATCTGCGCTTCTTTCCGATCTCCGACACGCTGATCGAGCATGCGGCCGACCAGCCCTTCGTGGCCGGCGACAAGCCCGTCCTGACGCTGACCCGCTCAAACGCCTTCAAGCTGGCGAAGCCTGAAATCTCCGGCGTGCTCACCTTCACGGAAGCGGGGGCGCCGAGGGCCGTGACCCTCCTCGCCGATGCCGATCCGGCCCTGATGGCGGCCGGTGGAGCAGCAACGCCTGAGGCTCGTCCAGCGGTGGTGCGGATTCCGATGCCGGCCGAGGGCGCCGACCTGACGCTCTGGGCAGCGCTGGCTTTCGCCTTCGCGGGCGGCCTGATCCTCAACCTGATGCCTTGCGTCCTGCCCGTTCTGTTCATCAAGGCGCTTGGCTTCGCGCAGCTCGCGCATCGCAATCGCTTGGAGGTTCGCGAGCAGGGCCTGCTCTTCATGAGCGGTGTGCTGCTGACCTTCCTGATATTGGCCGGTGCAGTGATCGCGCTGGGTAGCCTCGGCAGCAGCGTCGGCTGGGGCTTCCAGCTCCAGTCCCCGCCGCTCGTCATCGCGCTCGCGGTGGTGATGGTGCTGATCGGCCTCAACCTGCTCGGCGCCTTCGAGATCGGCACGTCCGTCACCGGTCTCGGCGATGGCCTCGCCGGCCGCGGCGGGCGGCTCGGCGCCTTCATGACCGGCGTGCTCGCGGTCGTGGTCGCGACGCCCTGCACGGCACCCTTCATGGGCGCGGCGATGGGTTATGCGGTCACGCAACCGCCGGCCGTCGCCCTCTCCGTCTTCATGGCGCTGGCGCTGGGCTTCGCCCTGCCGGTCGTCGCGTTGTCCTTCGCGCCCGGCCTGCTGCGCCTGCTGCCGAAGCCCGGCCGCTGGATGCTGGTGCTGAAGCAGGCTTTTGCCTTCCCGATGTTCGCGACGGCGATCTGGCTGATCTGGGTCGCCTCGGTGCAGAGCGGACCGCAGGGCGTGCTCGCCGCCCTGGTCGCGGTGCTGGCGGCAGGCTTTGCCGTCTGGCTCGTCGGCGTCACGCGCGGCTCTTTCGCACGCCGCGCCTTCGGCTCGGCTCTCGCGGCGCTGGTCGTGCTCGGCGCCGGCTGGTTCACTGTGCAGAACGCCGTTCCCGGCGCGGCGACCGAAGCGCGGGCCGGCGATATCGAGGCCTGGTCGCCCGAGCGGGTCGCGACCTTGCAGGCGCAGGGCAAGCCGGTCTTCGTCAATTTCACTGCTGCCTGGTGCATCACCTGCATCGCAAACGAGCGCGTCGCGCTCTCCCGGCAGGAGGTGAAGGACGCCTTCGCGAAGCTCGGCGTCGTCTATCTCAAGGCCGACTGGACCAATCGCGACAGCCGCATCGCCAAGGCGCTGGCCGAGCAGGGCCGCGCCGGCGTGCCGCTCTATCTGTTCTATCCCGCCCGCAAGGAGGCGCAGGCCGAGATCCTGCCGCAGCTTCTCACCGTGGATGGCCTGATCGCAGCGGCCGAACGCGCGGCCGGTCGCAACGCGAAGACGGCGGCGCTGCCTTAGGCAGAAGGCTCCGCAACCCGCCACCACGTCATTCCGGACAAGCCGCGAAGCGGCGCCGATCCGGAATCCATCGGAAAGCGGTCCCTTCGGTCGCCCGGAATGACGGCGTGAGAGAGGCCCGGATCAAACCCGCGTCCTGCGGACGGGAGGTGAGGTCTTCGACTACTGCGACCTCGGCCCGAGATCACGCGGGGCGGCGTTGATCGTGACGATCTGGCCGTTGCGCAGCTCCAGCACCGCAAGGCCGCGCTCGACCTGTCCGTCCGGGCGGAAGCGGAAGACGCCGTCCGCCCCGGCAAAGCCCGAGCCATTGGTCAGCACGGCCTCGGAGAAGCGCTGCGACCCTTGCGTGCGCGCCAGCGCCGCCGCCAGCGAGACCGCGTCATAGGCCAGCGTCGCGGTGCGGGTCGGGGCGCTGTTGAAGCGCTGCTGGTAGCGGCCGGCGAAGGCGTTGAAGCCGGCCGTATCGGGCGAGGCGAACCAGCCGCCCTGGATGCCCGCCACGCGGGCGATGCTGGCATCGTTCCAGACGCCGGTGCCGAGCGGCTTGACCTTGGCCGGATTGTAGCCGGCCTCCTGCAGGAGCTGGCCGAGCGTCGGCATCGTGTCGGCGGCGGCCGGCACGAACAGCGCATCGGCTTGGGCGAGCGACGGCATCAGGCGCTGGATTGCGGATTTCATCGCGGCCGGGTCCGAGCTGAAGCGCTCGATCGCGGCGACGCGCACGCCGCGATTGGCGGCGGCCTGCTGGAAGGCGGCCTCGACGACCTTGCCATAGGCGGTGTCCGGCACCAGCGCGGCGAAGGATTTGCGGCCCTGCTGGGCGGCATAGCCGATGACGCGGTTGACGTCGTTTTCGGGAGGGAAGGAGAGGAGATAGATGCCGCGCGAGGCGACGTTGGAATCGCTGGAGAAGGCGATGACCGGCTTGTTGGCGCCGCGCGCGACCTGCCCGGCCGCCTGGACGGAGGGCGCGAAGAGCGGGCCGACGATCAGTTCGGCCCCTTCCGACAGCGCTTCCTGCGCTGCGGCGCGGGCGCCTTCCGGCGTGCCGCGATCGTCCTTGACCAGCAGCGTCAGGTCGGCGTTCGGGAATTCGGCGAGCGCCATCTCGGCCGCGTTCTTCAGCGAATTGCCGACGACCGCGCCCTGGCCCTCGGCCGTGAGCGGCAGGATGAGCCCGACCTTGACCTTGCCGGTGCCGATGGTCTGGCCGGTCGGCGTGGCTCCGCCGGCTGTGGGCGCGCCCGAATCGAAGCCGGGCAGGCCCGAGGTGCCGCCGCTGCAAGCCGCGAGCGCGAGCGGCAGCAGGACGGCGAAGGCCCGTGCCTTGGACCGCAGAATCGGTGCGATATGCCGATGATGGAACACGGGCGATCTCCAGTCGTGACCGGGCCGGCCAAACGCGGCCCGGCGATGGGTCCTGCGGAACTGTTCTACCCCCGGACCTCTCGTGCCAGTCCGCAAGTCTATTTTCAAGTTGTTAACTATAGGTTGCAGGGGTCGGCGCGTGCCTTGCCATGGCGCGGGCGCGGCCGCTGTGGCAGCGTGACCGGATGTCGACCGATGCCGCCGCCCGCTCCCCCAGCTATACCGCCTTTGGTCTGAAGGCAGAGGCCGAGCCTCTGGCGCCGGGCCTGCACATCGTCGCGACGCCGATCGGCAACCTCCGTGATATCTCGTTCCGGGCGCTGGCGACGCTCGCCGCCGCCGATGCGATCCTGGCCGAGGACACCCGGACGTCGAAGACGCTGCTGGCGCATTACGGGATATCGACCCCGCTCCTGCCCTATCACGAGCATAATGCCGCGCAGATGCGCCCCAAGGTGCTGGCGAAGCTGCGCGAGGGCGGCAAGCTCGCCCTGATCTCGGACGCTGGTACGCCGCTCGTCTCCGATCCCGGCTACAAGCTCGTGGCCGAACTGGTGGCGGAAGGCCTGCCCGTCACCGGCATTCCCGGCCCCTCCGCCGTGCTGGCGGCACTCGTACTGGCCGGCTTGCCGACCGACCGCTTCTTCTTCGAGGGCTTCCTGCCGCCGAAATCGGGCGGGCGCCGCACCCGCCTGACCGAGCTGGCCGCGATTCCCGGAACGCTCGTCTTCTTCGAATCGCCCCGCCGCCTCGCCGAGATGCTGAGTGATGCAGCCGCCGTGCTGGGCGCGCGGCCGGGTGCGGTCGCGCGCGAGCTCACCAAATTCTACGAGACGGTCCGGCGCGGCACGCTTCCGGAACTTGCGGCCCATTACGAGAGCGAGGAAGAGGCACGCGGCGAGATCGTCGTGATCATCGGTCCGCCCGGCGCTGCCGAACTCGTCCCCACCGATGAGGCGATCGACGAGCGCCTGCGCGCGGCGATGGCAAAAGTCTCGCTGAAGGAGGCGGTTGCGCAGGTCGCGGCCGAGACCGGCCAGCCGCGCCGCAAGGTCTATGCCCGCGCGCTCGAACTCACCCGCGACGATCCGTGAGCAAGGCCGGCGCCGATCCGGGCGGGCGTAGCCGCAAGGCGAAGCGCTCCGGCCTGACCGGGCGCCGCGCCGAATGGCTGGCCATCCTCTGGCTCACCGCCAAGGGCTATCGCCTGCTGGAGCGGCGCTTCGGCGGCAAGGGCGGTGAGATCGATCTCGTGATGAAGCGCGGCCGCACCATCGCCTTCGTCGAGGTCAAGGCGCGCGGCCGGCTCGACGACGCCATGATCGCGATCACCGCGGAAAAACAGCGCTTGGTCGAGCGGCGAATCCGGCACTGGCTCTCGCGCAATCCCTGGGCCAGCGAGCATTTTCTGCGCGCCGATGCGGTCTTTCTGGCGCCCTGGCGCCGGCCGCGCCATGTTCCCGCCGCCTTCGCGCTTGTCCTGTGATGCAGGGCGCCCCACTTGCAGGAACCCGGTCCGCGGTCCGATAAGAACCGCCTGCCTGCAACAGGAAGCCTGTCATGAGCCTCAACGTCGCCATCCAGATGGACCCGATCGAGCGCATCCGGATCGCCGGGGATACCGGCTTCGCGCTGATGCTGGAAGCGCAGGCGCGCGGCCACTCGCTCTACACCTACACGCCCGACAAGCTCTCGATGCGCGACGGCAAGGTCACCGCGCCGATGCGCCCGGTGAAGGTGCGCGACGTCGAGGGCGACTATTTCACCGCCGGCGCCGAGGAGAAGGTCGACCTGTCGACGCTTGACGTCGTGTTGCTGCGGCAGGACCCGCCCTTCGACATGGCCTATGTCACCACGACCCATATGCTGGAGCGCATCCACCCGAAAACGCTGGTGGTCAATGATCCGACCTCGGTGCGCAATGCCCCCGAGAAGATCCTCGTCACGCATTTCCCGGAACTGATGCCGCCGACCCTGATCACCCGCGACAAGGCGGAGATCGAGGCCTTCCGCGACGAGCACGGCGAGATCGTCATGAAGCCGCTCTACGGTCATGGCGGAGCGACCGTCTTCAAGACAAGCAGGACCGACCCGAATTTCGGCTCGCTCTTCGATCTGTTCAGCAACCTCTTCCGCGAGCCGTGGGTCGTTCAGGGCTTCATCAAGGAGGTCACCGAGGGCGACAAGCGCATCATCCTGATCGACGGCAAGGCGGCGGGCGCCGTCAACCGCGTCCCGGCGGTCGGCGATCTCCGCGCCAACATGGTGCGCGGCGGCGCGGCGCGCCCGACCGACCTGTCGAAGCAGGAGCTCGCGATCTGCGAGGCGATCGGCCCGACCTTGCGCGAGCGCGGCCTGCTGCTCGTCGGCATCGACGTGATCCATGGCAAGCTCACCGAGATCAACGTCACCGCGCCGACCGGCGTGCGCGCGATCAAGAAGCTCGGCGGCCCGGACCTCGCGGCGCAGCTCTTCGATGTGATCGAGGCGAAGCGCTGAGCGACGCCTGTCAGTCGAGACCTTTGCGAAGGCCGCCACTTGTTGCAGCGTCAGCTTTCTCGCTGGCGCTGTTTTTCGTTTCGATCTTGTAGTTGCGCCACTTTCGCGCGTCTTGAACAAACGTGATCAAGGCCGTCAGGTTGTTGCCGTCACAGACGATATCCCAGCGCTCTTCATGGGATTTGGGCACACCGACGAATGGCGGCGGGTTGATCGCCTCCCTAGGCGTTTCCTTCACGACAGACGCTTTCAGAGTAGCCAGATCACACTGCTTTTTGTCGATGAGCGTGCGCGTGATGATCTTCTGTAGCGGGTAGGCCGCCTTCGTGCCGATCCTGTCGATGGCAGGGATGGAGTCCGTGCGTTCGGATGTTGGTATCGGAACGGAGCGAACGAACTCGATCATCTGCTGTTTGGTAACGGGCTTGGGAATATCGAGACGGAGGCGCTGGATCGCTTTCTCGCAGCCCATGGATTTGACCGCTTCGTCGAGTTGGCGGACCATTTCATTTCGATAGTTATCCATAGCCTTGCGGGCTTGAACGATACCGGTCGGGTTGCTGATACTGCTGACAAAATTGGCTTCACGTTCGTAGATGATGGCAATTGGCTCATCTAGATCCGCGACGTGAAAACCCTTCAACGCCTTCTCGACTTCCGACGAGCAGCTTCCTGTCAGAATGCGATAGCTTTCAAGCCGCTGCCAGGCGCTATCGAAAGCGTAGGCCGATGCTGTTGAAGTCCAGAACAGAACGCAAACGGCAAGTGTACGCATGACATGATGCCCAGTTCCAAGAATATGAGTGTCTCACAGCCGAGAGAAGTGCAGGTGAAGCGAGATCGCTCAATTTGAAGGAAGGACGTTTTTCCTTGCAGGTTGGAGATGTTGATCGCGTGTGAGAGCCTCTAATCCGCCCTGACATAGCCCTTCCAGCAGCGCCCGAGCGCGATCTCCCGCCGGCCCGTCAGGACCGGCGCGTAGATCCTGCGCAGGGCCTCGTTCGCGACCGTGACCGGGCAGAGCGGATAGAGCACGAGGTCGGCCTCGCGGGCGAGCGTGATCTCGGCGTCGTCAGGCTTCGGCACCGCCCGGAACGGGTCGGCGCCGATGGCGATGCCGCGCGGCGCGCTGCGGCCCATCACGGATGGGAAGGGATTGACGAAGTTGAGGCTCATGATCGTCTCGAAGCGTCGCCCGCTGGCCTGCTCATGCGCCAGGATCGCCGAAACGCCCTCGTCGACCGCCATCAGCCAGGACGCCTGGAAGTCGAGCTCCGAATAGAGCTGCGGATTCGGCAGCATCTCGCGGGCGGTGAACTCCCGGAAGGTCGCGGGATGGCTGGCGTAGATGTCGAGCATCGCGCTCGCGCGGTCCATGACGTTGGCGTGCTGCGAGACCAGCCCGAGTCGGCCGAGATGCTGGTTCGGCAGGGCGGCATAGCCAGCCTGCGCCATCAGGGCGCGTGTCCCGCGCTGGAGCACGGTTTCAGCGGGCGGAATCGCGGTCGCCGCGACGAGGCCGCAGACGACGAGCGCGCCGCGCCGGCCGCTGCCGAGCCAGCGCGACAGGATCACCAGAAGCACCGGCCAGATGAAGATGAAGGCCTGCCCGCCGGTGTTCTGGGTCTCGAAGAACAGCCCTGCCACCATGACGACCGCGAGCCAGGCGACATCACGGTCGAGCAGGCGGACGAAGCCGGCCGTGGACGGCTGGCGGCGCAGCGCAAGGGCGGCCTCCGCGATGTCGCGTCGGTCGAGCCAGAGCAGGGCGAGCCCGAGTGCCGTTCCGGCGCCGACGATGTCGAGATGCAGCGAGGCCGCCTGGACGAAGCGGGGCAGGATGCCGCCGGCATTGATCGCGACAAGCGCGAGGATGCTGTCGAGATAGGCGCTGACCAGCCCGGTCGCGAGTTCGAGGCCGAGCGCCGCCAGCCCGCCTGCGGCGGCGATCAGCAGGCTTTGGCGCCAGCCGATCCGCCCGGCCGCGAGTGCGAAGGCCGTGACGAGGCCGCCGGCAAGGAAGCCGGTGATCTTGATCAGGAACAGGGCGGTGAGTGTCCAGCCGATGACGGCGCCAAGCGCGGGGCCGCGCAGGAAGAGGAGGCCGGCGACCAGCACGTAGAGCACGATGCTGACATGCCGGTTGTAGATGCCGAACCCGTCCGTGCCCGGGAAGAAGGAATAGTGCTCGACATTGATCGGCAGGATCTGGAAGGCGAGATAAGGCAGGAGCAGCGCCATGGCCGTGGCGCGCGATTGCCGGCTGATGGCATGCAGGACCACGGCCATGGCCGGGGCTGTCACCGCGAACAGGCACCATTGCGCCGTGAGCAGCGGATGCGCGCGTGGGAACAGCGCGTCGAACCCGGCGAAGAGCCAATAGCCGAGCGGTCCGACCGGCGCGATGAAGTCGATCAGCGGGACCTGCCCGTCGCCGATCCGGTTGGCGGCGTCGAGATAGAGGACGAGGTCCCAGTACATCGGTCCGAGCGGCAATGTCAGGGGCAGCGTCAGCAGCAGCGCGCAGGCGAGGACGGCGGTGCCGAGCAGGCCGAGGGGCAAATTGGGAAGCCAGGTCGCTCGCGTCGAAACGGGTGTTCCGATCGTGCCACCGGCCTGCATCGCGCTCTTCCCCATCGCTGTCGATGGGGCTTGCTAGCAGCAACCGGTTAAGATCGACCTTCGTTCGTGCCCGTGCCGTTGAGTGGATTCGCCTCGTCCCAGCCATAGCGCAGCGTCTCGAAGCGCATCGCCAGCGAATCGAGCAGCAGGAGCTTGCCGACGAGCGGCTCTCCGAAGCCCGTGATGGCGCGCACCACCTCAAGCGCCATCATCGAGCCGATGATGCCGGGCAGGGCACCGAGCACGCCGGCTTCCGCGCAGGTCGGGATCGCGCCGGGCGGCGGCGCTTCCGGGAAGAGACAGCGCCAGGTCGGGTTCGGCTTTCCGTCCGGCCCGGTCTCATGGGCGCGGATCGTGGTGAGCGAGCCGTCGAAACGGCCGAGCGCGCCCATCACCACCGGCTTGTGCTCATGGAAACAGGCGTCGGAGACGGCATAGCGCGTCGCGAAATTGTCCGAGCCTTCGGCGACGATGTCGTAGAAGGCGATCAGCGCGCGGGCATTATGCGGATCGAGCCGCGTGACGTGCTCCTCGACCACGACATTTGGGTTGAGGTTCCGCACGAAGCGGGCGGCGGCGACCGCCTTGTGCGCGCCGATATCCTCGGTGGTGAAAATGGTCTGCCGCTGCAGATTCGAGAGCGAGACGATATCGTCGTCGACGATGCCGATCTTCCCGATCCCGGCCGCCGCCAGATACTGGATCAAGGGCGCGCCGAGCCCGCCGGCGCCTATGACCAGCACGCGCGCGTTCTTGAGCCGTTGCTGGCCCGGCCCGCCGATCTCCGGCAGGACGATATGGCGCGCATAGCGCTCGATCTCGTCGTCGTTCAGCATCATGGATCGCAGCCTAAGGCCGGCAGCGGTCCTTCGGCAATCGCCATCCCGGCTCGGCCGCACCCTCCCGACAAACATGACTTTTCGCCAGCTTGGCCGCGCGCCCGGGCCATGCCATCGTGCCGCGATCGAGGGCCGGACAACGGCGCCCGGCTATGACAGGGGATCTTTCGATGCGTTTGGGTTCTTTCGCGGCGGCTCTCGCCGGCGTTGCGCTTTCCACTGTCGCGGCTCTGGCGCAGCCGCAAACGATCAAGCCCGCGATCGTCTATGACAAGGGCGGCAAGTTCGACAAATCCTTCAACGAGGGCGTCTTCATGGGCGCCGAGAAGTTCAAGAAGGAGACCAATGTCGACTTCCGCGATTTCGAGCCGACCAACGATGCCCAGATCGAGCAGGCCCTGCGTCGCTTCGCCCGCGACGGCCATTCGCCGATCATCGCGGTCGGCTTCTCGCAGGCGACCGCCCTGCAGAAGGTTGCGGCCGAGTTCCCGAACCTGAAGTTCACGATCATCGACATGGTCGTCGAATTGCCGAACGTGCAGTCGGTCGTCTTCAAGGAGCATGAGGGCTCCTATCTTGTCGGCCTGCTCGCGGCGCTGGCCTCGAAATCGGGCAAGGTCGGCTTCGTCGGCGGCATGGACATCCCGCTGATCCGCAAGTTCGCCTGCGGCTATGTCCAGGGCGTCAAGGCCGGCAAGGCCGGCGCCGAGATCTTCCAGAACATGACCGGCTCGACCCCGGCCGCCTGGAACGATCCGGTCAAGGGCGGCGAGCTCGCCAAGTCGCAGATCGATCGCGGCGCCGACGTGGTCTATCACGCGGCGGGCGGCACCGGCATCGGCGTGCTCCGCGCCGTGGCCGATGCCGGCAAGCTCGGCATCGGCGTCGATTCCAACCAGAACGCCCTGCATCCCGGCAAGGTGCTGACCTCGATGCTCAAGCGTGTCGACACCGCCGCCTACAACTCCTTCAAGGCGGCGCAGGACGGCGCCTGGAAGCCCGGCGTCTCCGTGCTCGGCCTGAAGGAAGAGGGCATCGACTGGGCGCTGGACGACGCCAACAAGGCCCTGATCACGCCGGAGATGAAGGCCGCCGCCGACAAGGCCAAGGCCGACATCATCGCCGGCACCGTCAAGGTCCACGACTACATGTCCGACCAGAAATGCACGATGTGAGGCGCGGGCGGCTCCCTTGAGTTCTGAGCCCGCCATCGCGCTCACCGGCATCTCCAAGCGCTTCGGCCCGGTCGCCGCCAACAGGGACGTGTCCCTCTCGGTCGCGGCCGGCTCCATCCATGGCATCGTCGGCGAGAACGGCGCCGGCAAGTCGACGCTGATGTCGATCCTCTACGGCTTCTACGAGGCCGATGCCGGCGAGATCAGGATCGCGGGCGAGCCGCGCCGCATTCGCTCCCCGGCCGATGCGATCGCGGCCGGCATCGGCATGGTCCATCAGCACTTCATGCTGGTGGAGACGCTGAGCGTCGTCGAGAACGTCGTGCTCGGCGCCGAAGGCGGGGCTCTGCTCAAGGGCGGCGTATCGAAGGCGCGCGCCGCGCTCGCAAAACTCTCGCAGGACTATGGCCTCGCGATTGATCCTGACGCCATCGTCGGCGAACTTTCCGTCGGCCTGCAGCAGCGCGTCGAGATCCTGAAGGCGCTCTATCGCGGCGCCGAGATCCTGATCCTCGACGAGCCGACGGCCGTGCTGACGCCGGCCGAGGCCGACCAGCTCTTCGCCCTGCTCCGGGCGCTGAAGGCGCAGGGCAAGACGGTGATCCTGATCACCCACAAGCTGCGCGAGATCATGGACGTGACCGACCGGGTCTCGGTGATGCGCCGCGGCGAGATGGTCGCCCATGTCGCCACCGTCGAAACCTCGCCGCCGGCTCTGGCCGAGGCGATGGTCGGCCGGCGCGTGCTGCTGCGTGTCGAGAAGGAACCGCGCGAGCGCGGCGCGCCGGTGCTGGAGGCGGTCGGCCTGTCCTGCCGCGACGGGCGCGGCACCGAGACCCTGAAGGATGTCAATCTCACGCTCCATGAAGGCGAGATCGTCGGCATCGCCGGGGTCGCCGGCAACGGCCAGAGCGAATTGCTGGAGGTGCTGGCCGGCCTGATCCAGCCGAGCCGCGGCGTGATCCGGCTGGGCGGGCAGATTCTTGCCACCGCTGATCGCCATCCGGCGCGGCTGCGCGATCTCGGCCTGATGCATATCCCGGAGGATCGCCACCGCAGCGGCCTCGTCACCGCCTTCTCGGCCGCCGAGAACGCCATCCTCGGCTACCAGCACGACCCCGCCTTCGGCTCCGGCCCGCTGCTCTCGCCGGCCCGCATCGAGGCCCATGCGCGCGAGGCCTTCGCGGCTTATGACGTGCGCCCGCCCGATCCGGCATTGAAGACGGCGAAATTCTCCGGCGGCAACCAGCAGAAGATCGTGCTCGCCCGCGAGATCGAGCGAGGCCCCAAGGTGTTGCTGGTCGGCCAGCCCACGCGCGGCGTCGATATCGGCGCGATCGAGTTCATTCATCGCCGGCTGGTCGCGCTGCGTGATCAGGGCGTCGCGATCCTGCTCGTCTCGGTCGAGCTGGAGGAGGTGATGGCGCTCTCCGACCGGATTATCGCCATGTGCGGCGGCCGGATCACCGGCGAGCGGGTCGCTGAACAGGCCGACGAGCGCGATCTCGGCCTGCTCATGGCCGGCGTCACGGACGAGGCCGCATGAGCGCCGCCCCCGTCGAATTGCCGCGCTGGGCCGATATCGCGCTGGTGCCGCTGGTTTCGGTCGTGGCGGCGCTCCTCGTCGCCGGGCTCGTCGTCATCGGCATCGGCGAGAACCCGCTGGAGGCAACCGCCCTGCTGTTGCGCGGCGCGCTCGGCAGTGCGGAGGGCATCGGCTTCACGCTCTATTACGCCACGAACTTCATCTTCACCGGGCTCGCGGTCGCCGTCGCCTTCCATGCCGGCCTGTTCAATATCGGCGGCGAGGGGCAGGCGACGGTCGCCGGCATCGCCATGGCGATCGCCTGCTTCGCGCTTCCCACGCTGCCCGGTTTCCTTGCCGCGCCTTTCGCGATCCTGGGAGCGGCAGCGGGTGGCGCGTTCTGGGCTTTCATTCCCGGCTGGCTCCAGGCCAAGCGCGGCAGCCATGTCGTCATCACCACGATCATGCTGAACTTCGTCGCTGCGACGCTGATCGTCTATCTCTTGCGCGAGGTCATCGGCAAACCCGGCTCGATGCAGCCGGAGACGCCGGATTTCCCGGCCGGCGCCATCCTGACGCCGATGCATCAACTGCTCGCGCCGCTCGGCCTGAAACTGCCCTCGACGCCGTTGAACAGCGCCTTCTTCCTCGCCCTGATGGCGCTCGCCGCCGTCTGGCTGCTGATCTGGCGCACGCGGCTGGGCTATGCGATCCGCACCGTCGGCGCCAATCCGCGCGCCGCCGCCTATGCCGGCATCTCGCCGGCTGCCGTCACCATGGTCGCGATGGCGATCTCGGGCGCGCTGGCTGGCGGGCTCGCGGTCAACGAGGCGCTCGGCGTCCAGCATCGGCTCGTGCTCGATTTCACCGCCGGCTACGGTTTCGTCGGCATCGCGGTCGCGCTGATGGGGCGCGGCCATCCGGCCGGTGTCGGTCTCGCCGCCCTGCTCTTCGGCGTGCTCTACCAGGGCGGCGCCGAGCTCTCCTTCGACAAGCCGGCGATCACCCGCGACATGGTCGTGGTCATCGGCGGCGTGCTCGTGCTCTTCGCCGGGGCGCTGGATGGGCTGTTCCGGCGGTTGGTGGCGGTCGTGCTTGGGATGGGGCGGACACCATGACGGCGCGAGCCCCTTTGTCATTCCGGGGCGATCCGCAGGATCGAACCCGGAACCCACGACCGGGTGAGCCCGCCTGCCGCCGTTCCGAAAGCGCGCGCCCAGCCGTGGGTTCCGGGTTCTTCGCTGCGCGAAGCCCCGGAATGACAAGGGGGAGCAACTGACGATGGAGCTGCTCCAGCTCATCGCCGTCGTGCTCGATTCGACGATCCGGCTGTCGATTCCGCTGATCTGCGCGGCGATGGCGGGCTTGTGGTCGGAGCGGGCCGGCGTCGTCGATATCGGCCTCGAGGGCAAGATGCTCATCGCAGCCTTCGCCTCGGCAGTCGCGGCCTTCGTCACCGGCTCGGCCTGGATCGGGCTTGGCGCCGGCATCCTCGCCGCCTTGGCGCTGGCGCTGGTCCATGGCTTCGCCGCCATCACCTGGCGCGGCAACCAGATCGTCTCCGGCGTCGCCATCAACATGCTGGCGGCCGGACTAACCGTCATTCTCGGCAATGCCTGGTACGGGCAGGGCGGACGCACACCCTCGCTGGAAGGCCCGGCCCGCTTCGGCGAGATCACCCTGCCCTTCGCCCGCTGGACCCGCGAAAACGTGCCCGGGCTCGGCCTGATCTATGACGAGGTCGTCTCCGGCCATGGGGCGCCCGCCTATCTCGCCCTGCTCTGCGTGCTCGTCACGGCCTTCGTCCTGAAGCGCACCCGCTTCGGCCTGCGCATCCGCGCCGTCGGCGAGAACCCGGCAGCGGTCGATACGGCCGGCATCTCGGTCGCGGGCTTGCGCTACGGCGCTGTCGCGATCTGCGGCCTGCTCTGCGGCATCGGCGGCACCTATCTCGCTGTGGCGCAATCCGCCGGCTTCCTGCCGCATATGACGGCGGGGCGCGGCTTCATCGCGCTCGCCGCCGTGATCTTCGCCAATTGGCGGCCCTGGCCGGCGCTCGGTGCCTGCCTGCTGTTCGGCCTGCTCGATGCCGTCGCGATCAGGCTCCAGGGCGTGACATTGCCCGGCATCGGCCTCGTGCCGGTGGAAGCGATCCAGGCCTTGCCCTATCTGATGACCATCGTCCTGCTCGCCGGTTTCATCGGCAAGGCGACGCCGCCCAGGGCCTCTGGCCTGCCCTATGTCAAGGAACGCTGATTTGCCGGCCGCTCCCGATTTCGAGGCCCTGTTCGCTGCCGCCGCCGCCATCCAGCCGCGCGCCTACGCGCCCTATTCGCGCTTCAAGGTCGGCGCCGCGCTGCTGGCCGATGACGGCGCGGTCCATGCCGGCTGCAATGTCGAGAACGCCGCCTATCCGGTCGGCTCCTGCGCCGAGGCCGGGGCGATCGCGGCGATGGTCGCGGCCGGTGGCCGCGCGATCCGGGCCGTGCTGGTCTTCGGCGAGGGCGCCGAGCTGGTCACGCCCTGCGGTGCCTGCCGCCAGCGCATCCGCGAATTCGCCGCGCCGGAGACACCGGTCGCGATCGCCGGGCCCGAGGGCATCCGCGCGCGCTTCACGCTGGAGGAGCTGTTGCCAGCCTCCTTCGGACCGGCCAATTTGCCGCGGTGATTTGGGGCCGCCCGCTGCGGCCAGGGGAGAGCATGCATGGCGGCCGATCCGACCCTTGACGCGGTGGCATCCATCCTGACGGACCGCGGCGTCGAAGCGATCGATTGCGCGATCGTGCTCGGCACCGGCCTTGGCGCCGTCGCCGAGGATATCGAGCATGCCGTGCGCATTCCCTATGCCGAATTGCCCGGCTTTCCCCGCGGTGAGGTTTCCGGCCACGCGCGCCAGCTCTGCTATGGCACGCTGCATGGTCGGAAGGTGCTGATTTACGAGGGCCGTGCCCATTATTACGAGGGCGGCGATTCCGCCGTGATGCGCGTGCCCCTCGGCGTGCTCACCGCCTTCGGCTCGCCGCCCCTGATCCTGACCAATGCGGCGGGCTCGCTCTCGCCGGAGATGCGTCCGGGCAGCCTTGCGCTCATCACCGACCATATCAACCTGAACGGCCCCAACCCGCTCGTCGGCGACAAGGGTGACGGACGCTTCGTGCCGATGGTCGACGCCTACGATCCGCATCTGCGCGGCCGCTTCAAGCGTGCAGCCCAGAGGGCGGCGATCCCGCTCGGCGAGGGCGTCTATATGTGGTTCACCGGACCGAGCTTCGAGACGCCGGCCGAGATCCGCATGGCGAAGATCCTCGGCGCCGATCTCGTGGGTATGTCGACCGTGCCGGAGGTGATCCTGGCGCGACGCTACGGCCTGCGCGTCGCCGGCCTGTCGATCGTCACCAATATGGGTGCAGGCCTCCTTGGCGGCACGCCGCACCATGCCGAGACGCGCGATGTCGCGGGCCTCGCGGCGGGCGCGCTCAGGCGCCTGCTGCGCGCCTTCCTGTCGGAGTTGTAAGCCATGTCCGATGCCGATCTCGCCCGGCGCGCGCTCGCGTTGCTCGACCTCACCGATCTCGCCGACGATGCCACGGAGGAAGGCACGCGCGATCTCTGCCGCCGCGCCGTCTCCGGCCCCGTGCCGGTCGCTGCCGTGTGCCTGTGGCCGCGCTTCGTCGCGACAGCGCGAGCGGAACTCGGCGACGGCCCCGTCCGCATCGCGACGGTCGTTAACTTTCCCGATGGCGACACGCCGATCGCCCCGGCGATGCGCGAGACGGAAGAGGCACTCGCTGCCGGTGCCGACGAGATCGACCTCGTCCTGCCCTGGCGGGCCGTCCTTGCCGGGCAGACCACGGCGGCGGCAGCGATGATCCGCAACGTCAAGGGGCTTTGCGGCGAGCGGCGGCTGAAGGTGATCCTGGAGACCGGCGAGTATCCCGATCTCGACAAGGTCAGGACCACCTCGGAGCTCGCCATCGCGGCCGGCGCCGATTTCATCAAGACCTCGACCGGCAAGACCGCGCATTCGGCCAGCATCCCCGCCGTGCGCGTGATGCTGAGCGTCATCGCGGGCACCGCCCGTCCCATCGGGTTGAAGCCCTCGGGCGGCATCCGGACGCTCGCCGACGCCAGAAGCTATCTCGACCTAGCCGACGCGATCATGGGGCCCGACTGGGCCTCGCCGACAACCTTCCGCTTCGGCGCCAGCGGCCTCTACGGCGCGCTCGTCGCGGCTATTGATGGCGCCGGGCCCGATGCCGCGCCGCGTGGGAGCTATTGATGCGCCTGACCCAGGAGATTATCGCCGCCAAGCGCGACGGGGCGGAACTGTCCGAGGCCGATATCCGCCAGCTCATCGCCGGGCTGCCGGACGGTTCGGTCAGCGAGGGCCAGGCCGCCGCCTTCGCCATGGCGGTCTATTTCAACGGCATGAACGAGCGCGAGCGCGTGGCGCTGACACTGGCCATGCGCGATTCCGGCACGGTGCTGCGCTGGGACGACCTGCCCGGTCCCGCCCTCGACAAGCATTCGACCGGCGGCGTCGGCGATACCGTGAGCCTGCCCTTGGCGGCGGCGGTCGCGGCCTGTGGCGGCTATGTCCCGATGATCTCAGGCCGCGGCCTCGGCCATACCGGCGGCACGCTCGACAAGCTCGACGCGGTCCCGGGCTACGTCACGCAACCGGGCATCGACCTCTTCCGCAAGGTGGTGCGGGAGGCGGGTTGCGCCATTATCGGCCAGACTGCCGATCTCGCCCCGGCCGACAAGCGCCTCTATGCCATTCGCGACGTCACCGCGACGGTCGAGACGATTCCCTTGCTGGTCTCCTCGATCCTGTCGAAGAAGCTCGCCGCCGGCCTGCACGGCCTCGCCATGGACGTGAAATTCGGCTCCGGCGCCTTCCTGCCGGATTACGGCAAGGCGCAGGCCCTGGCGCGGGCCCTGGTCGGCGTCGCCAACGGCGCGGGCCTGCCGACCACTGCGCTCCTCACCGACATGAGCGAGCCGCTCGCCTCCGCCGCCGGCAATGCGCTCGAGGTCGCCTATGCCCTCGACCATCTCACCGGGCGCCATCGCGAACCGCGCTTCCACGAGGTCACGGTCGCGCTCGCCGCCGAGATGCTGCTGCTCGGCAAGCTCGCGCCGGATCTCGACACCGCCCGCGCCAAGATCGAGCAGGCTTTCGCCTCCGGCGCCGCGGCCGAACGCTTCGCCCGCATGATCGTGGCGCTCGGTGGCCCGGCGGACCTGCTGGAGGCGCCGCAGAAGCACCTCGTCGCCGCGCCGGTCGTGAAGCCGGTCCATCCCGAAACGGCCGGGACTGTCGCCTCTGTCGACACACGCGCCGTCGGCCTCGCGGTCGTGGCGCTCGGCGGTGGCCGCGTGCGCCCGCAGGACCCGATCGACCATGCCGTCGGCATCGTCGGGCTGGCGGGGATCGGCGATGCGGTGGGGCCGGATCGGCCACTCGGCATCGTCCATGCCCGCAATGAGGCCGGTTACCAAGCGGCGAGCGAGCGCTTGCGCAAGGCCTATCGGATCGGAGACGGTGCGGCGCGCGGCCCGCTGGTCGCGGAACGGGTTACGGAGAGGGTTACGGGATGAGTCTGCTTCTGGCCATGACGGGCTGGCATGTCGAGGATTGGCGCGCGCGCTTCCAGGCGCTGCTGCCGGATATGCCGATCGTCGTCCTCGGCGAGCCCTTCGACCGTCGCGCCGTCCACTACGTCGCGAGCTGGAAGCACCCGCCCGGCAGTCTGACGGGCCTGCCCAATCTCGCCGCGATCTTCTCGCTGGGCGCCGGCGTCGACTTCCTCTTCGCCGACGACAAGCTGCCCGAAGTGCCGATCGCCCGCATCGTCGACCCCGACCTGACGACGCGCATGAGCGAGTACATCGTCCTGCATTGCCTGAGCTATCTGCGCCAGCAGCGCCGCTATGACAGCCAGCAGCGCGAGAAGCTCTGGGACGACGACCGCAACCAGCCGGCCGCCCGCTCGGTCCGCGTCGGCATCATGGGGCTGGGCGAGCTCGGCCAGGACGCGGCGCGCAAGCTCGCCGTCATGGGCTTCGACGTCGCCGGCTGGAGCCGTTCGCCCAAGACGATCGAGGGTCTCCAGACCTTCTCCGGCGAGGACGGCATGAAGGCTTTCCTGGGCCGTACCGACATCCTCGTCAGCCTGTTGCCGCTGACCCCGGACACGCGCAGCATCATCAATGCCGGGATGCTCTCGGGCCTCGCGCAGGACGGGCGCCTCGGCGGGCCGTTCCTGATCAATGCCGGGCGCGGCGGCCTGCAGGTCGCGGACGATATCCTCGCCGCGCTCGATGCCGGCACGCTCAAGGGCGCGACGCTCGATGTCTTCGAGGTCGAGCCGCTGCCGGTGGAGTCGCGGCTCTGGAGCCATCCGGGCGTGACGGTGACGCCGCATAACTCGGCGATGTCGGAACCCGCCGCGATCGCCACGGCGATTGCCATGCAGGTCGGACGTCTGGAAGCCGGAGAACCGCTGATCAACGTGGTCGATCCGGCGCGGGGATACTGAGCGCTAGGGCATCGGCCCGAAAAGTGGGGCCCGGTTTTCGGAAAATGCCGATGCAAAAACGAAAAACCAGATCATCGGACTGAATATCTCATTCGGTCTGATGATCTGGTCCGGCAACCGTCACGGAACGGTCGCCGGGCTGTCGTCGCAGCGCAATCGAGACGGGCGAAGCGAAGGCTTCGCTTCATCCCGGAGTATTCCATGCGCCTGCCGATCATTGCCACCCTGTTGCTGTCCTCGACGATTCTCGCCGGAGCCGAGGCGCCCCAGAAGGAATTCCCCGCCAAGCTCGTCGGCCAAGCCCTGCTGCCGGCGAACACCATCATCCCGGCTCCGGCCGATGCGCCGGCCGATCTCAAGATCTCCGGCAAGTTCGTCACGCCCGGCAAGCGCGTCGAGGCGGTCGGCACCGTGATGGGCACCTCGGGCGGACGCCCGACCGGGCTCTCCACCCCCTTCGCCGGCCAGCCCGTGCAGGGTTTTTCCGGCATCCGCTCGCTGGGGAATGGCGAGTTCCTCGTGCTGACCGATAACGGCTTCGGCGCCAAGGCGAATTCGCCGGACGCGATGCTGTTCTTCCATCGCCTCAGGGCCGATTTCGGCAAGGGCGCGGTCGAGCGTCTCTTGACCACCTTCCTGCACGACCCCGACAAGAAGGTGCCGTTCCGTATCGTCCAGGAAGGCACGGAAAAGCGCTACCTGACCGGTGCCGATTTCGATCCTGAATCGATCCAGCCGATCGGCGGCAAGTTCTGGATCGGCGAGGAATTCGGCCCCTATCTCATCCGCGTCGACGCCACCGGCAAGGTCGAGGCGGTGTTCGAGACACAGGTCGACGGCAAGCCGGCCCGCTCGCCCGACCATTACGCCATCACCACGCCCGGCGCGCCCAATGCTCCCATGCCGGCTTTCAACGTGCGCCGTTCCAAGGGCTATGAGGGCATGGCGCAGTCGCCGGATGGCCGCTTCCTCTATCCGCTGCTCGAAGGCCCGCTCTGGAACGCCGAAACCAAGGGCAACGAGGAGGTCGATGGCAAGGAAGTGCTGCGCATCCTCGAATTCGATGTCGCGGGCGAGAAGTGGACCGGCCGCTCCTGGTTCTATCCCCTTGAGCAGAAGGGCAATGCCATCGGCGATTTCAACATGATCGACGGCTCTACAGCGCTGATCATCGAGCGCGATAACGGCGAGGGCACCGCCGACAAGGCTTGCGCTGCTGGCCAGAAGGGCCCCGACTGCTTCCACGACCTCGCCAAGTTCAAGCGCATCGTGAAGATCGAGTTGACCGAGGCGAATGTCGGCAAGCCCGTGCGCAAGATCGGCTTCATCGACCTCATGAAGATCGCCGATCCCGACGGCAAGGCGAAGCAGGGCGCCATCGACGGCGTGCTGCCCTTCCCGTTCTTCACCATCGAGAACGTCGACGTGGTCGATCGCGCCAATGGCATCATCGTCGTCGGCAACGACAACAACTTGCCTTTCTCCTCCTCGCGCGATCCGAAGAAGGCCGACGACAACGAACTGGTCCTGCTTTCGGTCAAGGACCTGCTCGACGCGAAGTGAATTCACTCACCGCGGTTCGGTCGTGCCGCCGCGCAGAAGACATCGCTGCACAGGTGACGGGCTTCGGTCGGTCACCTGTCGTTCCCAATATGTTCTTGAAATATTATCGACCTGATCGTATAATAATCGGGACCTGGCGCCTCATGCGCGAGGCGTAGTGGTTGGATGATCGTCACCGATGGAGGTGATCATGATGACCTCGAATATGAAGACCGGACGGACGCAGGACTGGCTTAACCTGATCCTCGCCGCGCTGCTGTTCTTCTCACCCTGGTTCATGGGCTATACCGGCGATGTGATGCCGGCGCGCAATGCCTGGATCGTCGGCGCTGTGCTCGCATTGATCGCGATCGCCGCGATTTCGGCCTTTGCCGAATGGGAAGAGTGGCTGAACCTCGCGCTCGGGCTCTGGTTGGTGGCCTCGCCCTGGATGCTCGGCTTCACGACCCATCTCCACGCGTTCTGGAGCCATCTCCTGGTCGGTTTGCTGATCGCGGGGATTTCGGCCTGGGCAGTGTGGGATTATCGGCACGAGCCGCACGCGACGGCTTGAGCAGCTTGCTCTGCTCCGATCCGAAGGTTCCCGGCGCGCCCGAATTCCGCTGTGCGCCGGGGGCTTTGTCTGCGCTGAAAGCTCAAGCGATCCGCTTGTCGGCGGAATCGCAGAGGTCGTTCTGGATGCAGCGCAGGCATTCCGGGCGCAGCGCCTTGCAGGTGTAGCGCCCGTGCAGGATGAGCCAGTGATGGGCGTGTCGGCCGAATTCGGGCGGCACGGCCTTTTCCAGCCCGAGTTCGACCTGCAGCACGTTCTTGCCCGGCGCGATGCGCAGGCGGTTGGCGATGCGGAAGACATGGGTGTCGACGGCGTGGGTGATCTCGCCGAAGGCGATGTTGAGCACGACATTGGCGGTCTTGCGGCCGACGCCGGGCAGGCTCTCCAACGCCTCGCGGGTCGCCGGCACCTCGCCGCCGAACTCGGCGATCAGCCTCTCGCAGAGCGCGATCACGTTCTTCGCCTTGGTGCGGAAGAGCCCGATCGTCTTGACGTACTCGCGCACGGCCTCCTCGCCGAGCGCGAGCATCTTCTCCGGCGTGTCGGCGATGGCGAAGAGGGCGCGGGTGGCCTTGTTGACGCCTGCATCGGTCGCCTGCGCCGAGAGCACGACGGCGACCAGCAGCGTGAAGGCGTTGGTGTGGTCGAGTTCGCCCTTGGGCTCGGGATTGGCGGCCTGGAAGCGGCTGAAGATCTCGCGGATCTCCGCCGGCTTGCGGGCGCGCGGCAACGTGATGCGCTTTGCCGGCGCAGCCATGCGAGGGGGCCTGTTCCGCTGATCCATGACGGCGTTATAATCGTCGCATGACCACCGGCAAGAGCCTTGGCAGCGAGATCGCGGACGCGTCGCAGCGGCCGGTCTTCGACGCCACGATCACGCCGCATCGCTCGCTCGGCCGGAACGGCTTCCGCATCGTGATGACGCTGGTCTGCCTGGCGAGCGTGATCTCCTCGATCCCCTTCGTCGTGCTCGGTGCCTGGCCGGTCGCCGGCTTCTTCGGGATCGATGTCGTCGCGCTCTTTGTCGCCTTCCACGTCAATTTCCGGCATGCGCGCGCCTTCGAGCGCATCGTGGTGACGCCGCTGGAGGTCTTCCTGCGCAAGGTTTCGCATCACGGGCGCGAGACGGTCTGGCGCTTCAATCCGATCTGGACAAGGCTCGAACGCCAGACCGACGAGGATTACGGCCTGCTCGGCCTGAAGCTGGTCTCGCGTGGGCAGAGCGTCGCGGTCGCCGCCGCGCTCTCGCCGCATGAGCGCGCCGGTTTCGCCGATGCGCTGGGTTCCGCCCTGTCGAGCGCCCGCCGCGGGCCGGATTACGGGGCGCCCTGAGCAGGACCGGCCTGGGCGAGCCAGATCGTATGCCCGCCGCAGCTTTGGTCCTCCACGATATGGTCGATGACCGAGAAGCCGTTCTGCGCGAGCAAGGTCCGGTACTCCTGTGGGTCCAGGCTGCCATGATAGAGCGCCTCGCCCTCGAAGCTGCCGATCGCTTCGCCATGCGCCGGACCGCTGGTGAACATCAGAGCCGCCCCCGGTGCGGCATGGTTCGCGAAGACCTTGAACATCCCGCGCTGATCATCGGGCGTCAGGTGGAAGAACGAATCCCAGGCGATCAGTCCGCCGAAACGGCGTCCAAGTGCGAGCTTGCGCATGTCGGTGACCTGCCAGTCGCCCTCGGGAAAGCGCTCCCGGCACAGGGCGATCATCGCCGCGGCGGAATCGACGCCGGTGACGGCATGGCCCTGTTCGCTGAAATGGCGAGCGATCGGCTGGCCTGTGCCGCAGCCGATATCGAGAATCGCCGCGTCGGGTGCGAGCAGGGCCCGGAAACGCGCGAGCCAGGGGCCTTCCATCAGCAGCTTGCCGCGCAGGCCGTCATAGGTGGCGGCATGGCGCTGGTAGAGATCGATGATCGCGTCGGCGGGAGAAGTCATGGCCCTATCAGCCCTCATCCTGAGGAGGCCCGCAAGGGCCGTCTCGAAGGATGTTCCCGGAGGCTCCTGAACCATCTGGACCATCCTTCGAGACGCCGCTTCGCGGCTCCTCAGGATGAGGCTGATCAGTGAGGACGATGTGGAGGGCAACCCCGCCCTTGCCAGCTTTCGGGTGGGAACGGCATGGTGGAGACCCTAGATTCGCATCATGACGAATGATGCGAGGCTCCCATGAACGCTCATGCTTCCATGAAAACGGCGATGACCCCGACGCGCTTCTCCAATGCGGTGCTGGCGCGTGCCGCCGAGGCCATGCCGAGCGAGGCCGATTTCCCGGCCGTCGCGCCCGGCTCGGATTACGACACCGTCCGGCGTATCCTCTCCTTCATCACCCATAACTGGCGCGAGCAGCCGACGATCGAGGCGATCGCGGAGGCCGCCGGCGCGACGCCGACCGATGTCCATCATCTCTTCCGGCGCTGGTGCGGGCTGACGCCGAAAGCCTTCCTGCAGGCGATCACGCTCGACCATGCCAAGGGGCTGCTCTCCGCCTCGGCCAGCATCCTCGATACGGCGCTGGAAGTCGGACTCTCCGGCCCCGGCCGCCTGCATGATCTCTTCGTGACGCATGAGGCGATGTCGCCCGGCGAATGGAAGACCGGTGGTGAGGGCTTGAAGCTCTCCTACGGCTTCCATGTCTCACCCTTCGGCGAGGCGCTGGTGGTGATCACCGATCGCGGCCTCGCCGGCCTTGGCTGGGTCTCGAACAGCGCCGATGGCGGCAAGGTCGTCGGCGGCCGCGCCGAGGCGCTGGCCGACATGATGCGGCGCTGGCCCCATGCCGATTATCACTACGACCCGGTGCTGACCGCGCCCTATGCCGGCCGCATCTTCGAGCCCAAGGCCTGGTCGCCCGAGACGCCGCTGCGCGTCGTGCTGATCGGCACCGATTTCGAGGTCCGGGTCTGGGAGACGCTGCTGCGCATCCCCGTCGGCTGCGCCACCACCTATGGCGAGGTCGCCAGCCATATCGGTAAGCCGAGCGCGGCACGCGCCGTCGGCATGGCGGTCGGCAAGAACCCGATCTCCTTCGTGGTGCCCTGCCACCGCGTCATCGGCAAGTCCGGCGCGCTGACCGGCTATCACTGGGGACTGACGCGCAAGCGCGCCATCCTCGGCTGGGAAGCCGGGCAGACGGCGGCTGGCTGATATATAGAGCGTGCCCGTGTTTCTCCGAACCGCAGGTACGCTCTAGTTCTTTGTTTTATCGCATTTTCTTCACGCGAACCGGTATCCGCTTCGCTCGAGAATGCTCTACCGCCTACTTCCTGAGATACATGTCCCAGCAGGGCGCGAGCGCGATCCGCTCGCGCCCTTCGAGCGCGGCGGCGAAATGGCTGCGGATCATCTCGCGCGGCGTCGTCACCGGGCATTTCGGCATCAGCATCGCGTCCGTCTGCCGGAGGGCCTCGATGGTCCCCGGCTGGAGGTCCGGCGTGCTGCGGCCTGGGTCGACGCCGACGGGCACGACGCGCGGCGGTGAGCGCTCCAGCAGGCGGTTCAGCGGATCGACGAAGTCGAAGGTGAAGAAGCCGTTGAGCTCGCGCTTGTTGGCGGCTTCCCAGGCCTTGATCGCGGTGATCGCCTGCTGGATCTCGAGCATCCAGGTCGCCTGATAGTCGATCTCCGAATAGAGGATATAGGAGGGCAGGATGTCGCGCTGGATCAGGTCGCGATAGCCTTCCGGCTGCGTCGCATAGTGGTCGAGCATCGCCGCGGCGCGCGCGGCGATGTCGCGCTTCACGCTGATGCGGCCGAGGGGGCCGAGATCGGGCACGTCGAGTGCGACATAGGTCGCCGCGCCCATCACCGCACGCATGCCCCGCTCCAGGCAGATCACGGCACTCGGCAGCGTGACCGCGAGCGTCAGGACGAGAACAACCGGCCGCATGCGGTCCTCGCGCCGCTCCCACCAGTCGAGCAGCAGCGGCAGCAGGATCGGCCACAGCCCGATGAATTCGAGCGAGCCGGTGTTTTGCGTCTCGAACAGGGCGAGCGCGAACAGGCCGGCCGCGAACCAGCCGATCGGTGCATCGGCCAGCGCCCGCCAGCCGGCGAGTGTCGCCGGCAAACCATCGCGCCAGGAGGCATAGGCCAGCACGGCGAGCAGCAGCAGCGACGGCCCGATCACGTTGAACTTGACCGAGGCCACGGTCAGGAAGCGCGGCAGCAGCGTATCGGTGTTGAGGCCGAGCAGGGTCAGGATATCGATGACATAGGCGGAGCTCAGCCCGGTCGCGAGCTCCAGCACGCCCAGCGCGAGGATGACGAAGCCGGCGGCGATGACCGCATCGCGGAAGCGCATCCGCCCGCTGAGCGTGGCATAGCCGACGAGCAGCGTGCCGGAGACCGCGCCGGTGATCTTGGTCAGGAACAGCGCCAGCATCAGCGCGGCCACGAGCCCGACCTGCAAGCCGCGCCGCTGCACGAAGATCAGCGTGGCGATCAGCAGGTAGAGCAGCAGGGCGACATGGCGGTTGTAGAAGCCGTAGCCGTCGAAACCGGGCGAGGGATAGAGCCCGTGCAGGTTGATCGGCAGCGCCGCGAACAGCAGGAAGGGCAGGACGAGCGCGAGCGCCTGCGGCCGGGAGCGCCGGGAGACCTCGCGGGCGATCAGGGCCAGCACCGGCAGCATGACCGGCAGCAGTGCCCAGTTGATCAGCAGCATCGGCTGCGCGTTGGGGAAGAGAATGTCGAGCGCCGCGGCTAGGTAGAAGCCGAGGGGGCCGATCGGCGCGAAGAAATCGATGGTCGGGACCTGGCCGAGTTCGATGCGTTGGATCGCGTCGAGATAGACGACCGTGTCCCAGGCATTCGGCCCGAGCGGCAGGCGCAGGGGCAAGATCAGGCCGGCGATGGCCGCCAGCGCGAAAGCCATGATCCAGGCGAGAGGCGAGCCGGCCACGCGCACCCTCATCCCTTTGCCGTCGACAGGTTTGCTGTCGACCTGGGAGCTCTGTCTCCCGATCTCACTCATCGCCACGCCGAACCCTCCTGGTCCAGCCCGCTCAGTGGCAGAAAATTCTTACCATCCGCCTGACGGAAAGGCAGGTTCTCGTTCTTTTCGTAGAAGATTGGGATGTTTGGACGCACGCATCTGCCACAGGCGCCGTTCGTGTCTGCGCGAAACCACGCCGTCATCCCGGGCTTGCCCAGGGATCCATCGAAGGGCGCCGCGCTCTACGATGGATCCCGGATCTCCGCTTCGCTGCATCCGGGATGACACGGCGGCCGTGAAAATTGCGATCCTGCCGCTCAGAGCAACCCGCGCCCGGCGAGGTAACGCATCAGATGCGAGGCGCCATAGGTCCAGGGCGCGCAGGCGTCGGTGCGCTTCATCCGGTTGACGAGGCTGCCGAGCTCGGGCGCGGCGATGGTGACGATGTCCCCGTATTTATGGGTGAAGCCGCCGCCGGGCGCGTCGCGATCCTTGATCGGCGCGAACATGGTGCCGAGATAGAGCGCCGCCCCGTCCGGATACTGATGATGCGGGCCGATCATCTGCGCGGCGAGATCGGCCGGGTCGCGGCTGATTTTTGCGATCGAGGAGGAGCCTTCCAGCCGGAAGCCGTCTTCGCCCTCGACCGTCAGTGTCACCGTGGTCTGGCGGACATGGTCGAGCGTGAAGCCGGCATCGAACAGGCGGATGAAGGGGCCGACCGCGGCAGCGGCATTGTTGTCCTTGGCCTTGCCGAGCAGGAGCGCCGAGCGACCCTCGACATCGCGCAGGTTGACGTCGTTGCCGAGCGTGGCGCCGACGATGGCACCCGTCGAGGCGACGATCAGCACGATCTCCGGCTCGGGGTTGTTCCAGCTCGAGGCCGGATGCAGCCCGGCATCCGCGCCGGTGCCGACCGTCGACATCGGCGGGGCCTTGGTGAAGATCTCGGCATCCGGCCCGATCCCGACTTCGAGATATTGGCTCCAGGCGCCCTGCTTGATCAGCACCTCCTTGAGATGCATCGCCTCGGGCGAGCCGGGCTTCAGCTTCGACAGGTCGTCGCCGATGAGCTTGCCGATCTCGGTGCGGATCGTTGCAGCCGCGGCCGGGTTGCCGCGTGCCTTCTCCTCGATCACGCGCTCCAGCATCGAGACGGCGAAGGTGACGCCGGCCGCCTTCACCGCTTGCAGGTCGAGCGGGGAGAGCAGCCAGGGGCGCTTCGGATCGCGGCCATCCACAGGCGTGTTGGCGAGAATGTCGGCTAACGAACCGATCGCCTCGCCCTCGGCTGCGCGCAGGGCTGCGGCCGGGTCGGCGCTCTCGCAGAGATCCCGGCTGGTGGGGAAGCTCCGGGTCACGTCGACGATCTGTCCGCCGCGGAGCGTCACCACGGCCGGGCCGCCGAGATCGGGGCGCCAGACGCGGCCGGCGAGCGCGGCGGCATCGGCATCCGCGGGCAGGGTCGTGGTCACGGCGAGGTCGAGGCTGGGCATGGCGGCATCCACGGGCGGATTCGGGTCGGGAGCGCAGATCAGCCGGTTACGCCGGAATGTGCAAGCGAGAGGCCGGCGCGATTCATGCCGGGCCGGACCCAGACCTAAAGCGGATTGCGCCGGTCGTCATCGATTTGTCATTGAAATGTCGCCTGCGCTTCATGCTAGCTTGCGCACCAACGACAAGAACCGCGGCGGCGCCCGCCCGCGGAAGGGAGACATTCCATGAGCATCAAATCGCGCATCCTGATGTCGGTCGCTGCCTTCGCGCTGGCCGGTGCCGCGCCTGCCCTGGCGCAGACCGAGATCCAGTGGTGGCACGCGCTGACCGGCGCCAACAACGACGTCGTCGTCAAGCTTTCCGAGGACTTCAACGCCTCGCAGAAGGACTACAAGGTCGTACCCGTCTACAAGGGTTCCTATCCCGACACGCTGAACGCCGGCATCGCCGCCTTCCGCGCCGGCCAGGCCCCGCACATCCTGCAGGTCTTCGAGGTCGGCACCGGCACGATGATGTCGGCCAAGGGCGCGATCAAGCCGGTCCACGAGGTCATGAAGGAAGCCGGCGAGAAGTTCGACCCGACCGCCTATCTGCCCGCCATCACCGGCTATTACTCGACGGCCAAGGGCGACATGCTCTCGATGCCGTTCAACTCCTCGTCGATGGTGATGTGGTACAACAAGGACGCCTTCAAGAAGGCGGGCCTCGACCCCGAGAAGCCGCCGAAGACCTGGCCCGACACCTTCGCGGCCGCCAAGAAGCTGAAGGCCGCCGGCTACGACAAGTGCGGCGTCTCGAACGCCTGGGCGACCTGGGCCAATATCGAGCAGTTCGGCGCCTGGCATAACGTGGCGCTCTCGACCAAGGTCAACGGCATGGCCGGCTTCGACGCCGTGCTGAACTTCAACAAGAGCCCGGCTTTCCTCAAGCACTGGACCAATCTGGTCGAGCTGCAGAAGGACAAGACCTATGACTATTCCGGTCGCACCAACAATGGCGAAGGCCGCTTCACCTCGGGCGAATGCCCGATCTTCCTGACCTCCTCGGGCTTCTTCGGCAATGTCAGGGCGAACGCCAAGTTCGACTGGGGCAATGCCGCGATGCCGTATTATCCCGACGTGCAGGGCGCTCCGCAGAACTCGATCATCGGCGGCGCTTCGCTCTGGGTGATGGGTGGCAAGAAGGCCGACGAGTACAAGGGCGTCGCGAAGTTCTTCACCTTCCTCTCGAATGTCGATCGCCAGGTGAAGCTGCATACCGAGTCGGGCTACCTGCCGATCACCAAGGCGGCCTACGAGAAGGTCAAGGCGTCCGGCTTCTACAAGGACAAGCCCTATCTCGAGACCCCGATCCTCGAGCTGACCAACAAGGCTCCGACCGACAACTCGAAGGGCCTGCGCTACGGCAGCCTCGTCCAGATCCGCGACATCTGGTCGGAGGAGCTGGAGGCGGCGCTGAACGGCCAGAAGTCGCCGCAGGCGGCACTGGATGCGGCGGCCGAGCGCGGCAACCAGATGCTGCGCCAGTTCGAGCGCACCGCGGCCCGCTAAACGCTTAGCTCTTGCAAACCCAAGGCCATCCCGGACACTCTCCGTCCGGGATGGCCGTCTCGTTCCAGGGAAGCCGATGCAGAAGAATGCATACTTCAAGGGGCTGACGATCCCCTTCCTGCTGCTTCTGCCGCAGCTCGCCATCACCGTCGTGTTCTTCTACTGGCCGGCGACCCAGGCGGTCTGGCAGAGCTTCCTGCTCGAGGATGCCTTCGGCACATCGACGGAATTCGTCTGGTTCGAGAACTACCAGATGCTCTTCGCCGATCCCGGCTACCTCAAGGCCTTCATCAACACGGCGGTCTTCTCGACCTTCGTCTGCGTGTTTTCGCTCTCGATCGCGCTGCTTTTCGCCGTGATGGCGGACCGCCAGATCCGGGGCGCCGAGGTCTACAAGACGCTGCTGATCTGGCCCTATGCGGTGGCGCCCGCGATCGCCGGCGTGCTCTGGATCTTCATGTTCGATCCCTCGCTCGGCATGCTCGCCCGCGGCCTGCAATCGCTTGGCGTCCCGTGGAATCCGCGGCTCAACGGCAACCACGCCATGCTGCTGGTCATCCTGGCCGCGACCTGGAAGCAGATCAGCTATAATTTCCTGTTCTTCCTCGCCGGCCTGCAATCGATTCCGAAAAGCGTGATCGAGGCGGCGGTGATCGACGGCGCCCGGCCGATGCGCCGATTCTGGACCATCGTCTTCCCGCTGCTCTCGCCGACGACCTTCTTCCTGCTCGTCGTCAACATCGTCTACGTCTTCTTCGACACCTTCGGCATCATCGACACGGTGACCGGCGGCGGCCCTTCGGGCGCGACCGAGACGCTGGTCTACAAGGTCTTCTCGGACGGCAAGGGCGGCTCCAATCTCGGCGGCTCGGCGGCCCAGTCGGTGCTGCTGCTGATCATGGTGATCGGGCTGACGGCCGTGCAGTTCCGCTTCATCGAGCGCAAGGTCAGCTACTGATGTCCTCCGTGCTCTGGATGGACCTCACCGCGGAGGAACTGCGCGCCAAGGCGGCGACGGACACGATCGTCGTCCTGCCGGTGGCTTCGATCGAGCAGCATGGCCCGCATCTGCCTGTCGGCGTCGACACGATCCTGTGCAGCGGCGTCTGCAAGGCGGCGGCCGAGCGCGCCGGCGATGTCGACGTCGTCGTCGCGCCGACCTTGTGGTGCGGCATGGCCGAGCATCACATGGCCTTCGGCGGTACCTTCACCTTCGATATCCCGACCTATCGCGCCGTGCTGCTCGCCTTCCTCAGGAGCATCGAGCGCCACGGCTTCCACCGCGTGCTGATCGTCAATGGCCATGGCGGCAACATCGCCGCGCTCACCGCCTTCCTGCCTGATTTCGCGCGCGAGACCCGGCTGCATGTCGAGGCGACCACCTATTTCATGCTGGCGCAGGACGCGTTCCCGCCCTTGCTTGAAGACCAGAAGGGCGTCCAGCATGCCTGCGAGGTCGAGACCTCGATGATGATGGTGCTGGCGCCGGGCTCGGTGCGCGAGCCGCGCCTGGCCGAGGCCTTCGGCGCCCGCGACGGCCTGCCGGGGCGGCCGACCGTCTCGCGCCACCGCTCCTTCCGGGAGATGACCGAGACCGGTGTGATCGGCGATGCGCGCCGTGCCACGCCCGAGAAGGGCCAGGCCTGCCTCGATGCCTGTGCGGACGCGCTGGCCGGATTGCTGCGCGAAATGGGAAGGGCCGCCTGATGGTCGAAGACCGCCGCCTGGGCGACGCGATCGCCTATGTCATCCTGACGATCGGCGTGCTGATCGTCGCCTTCCCGGTCTGGCTGACCTTCGTCGCCTCGACCTGGGACGCCGCGACCGTGATCAACGGCCAGATGCCGCTCTATCCCGGCCCGTATTTCCTGGAGAACTACAAGCGCATCCTGTTTGTCGGCACGTCGAGCACGACGCGCGAGCCGGTGATCGGGATGATGGTGAACTCCTTCATCATGGCGATCACGATCGCGCTCGGAAAGATCTTCATCTCCGTGCTCTCGGCCTATGCAGTGGTCTATTACCGCTTCCCGTTCCGCATGGCGGCGTTCTGGATCATCTTCATCACGCTGATGCTCCCGGTCGAGGTTCGCATCTTCCCGACCTTCAAGATCGTCTCCGACCTGAACATGCTCGACACCTATCAGGGCCTCGCCATCCCGCTGATCGCCTCGGCGACGGGCACGCTGCTGTTCCGGCAGTTCTTCATGACGATCCCCGACGAATTGCTCGAAGCCTCGAAGATCGACGGTGCCGGCCCCTTCAGGTTCTTCAAGGACACGCTGCTCCCGCTCTCGATGACGACGATCGCCGCGCTCTTCGTCATCCAGTTCATCTATGGCTGGAACCAGTATCTCTGGCCGCTTCTGGTGACGACGAAGGACTCGATGCAGACCATCGTCATCGCCATTAAGAAGATGATCGTCACCGCCGACGCCCTGACGGAATGGCAGCTCGCCATGGCCACGGCCATGCTGGCGATGCTGCCGCCCGTCTTCGTCGTCATCGCCATGCAGAGGCTCTTCGTGAAGGGCCTGGTCGAAACCGAGAAGTAATCCGCGAATGGCCCAGGTCACTCTCAGCAACGTCAAGAAGGTCTATGCCGGCGGCGTCGAGGCCGTGAAAGGCGTCTCCTTCGACATCCCCGACGGCGGCTTCTGCGTGCTCGTCGGCCCCTCCGGCTGCGGCAAGTCCACGCTTCTGCGCATGGTCGCCGGGCTGGAGACGATCTCGTCCGGCGAGGTCGCGATCGGCGAGCGCGTCGTCAACCAGGTCGAGCCGGCCGACCGCGACATCGCCATGGTGTTCCAGAACTATGCGCTCTACCCGCATATGAACATCTACGACAACATGGCCTATGGCCTGCGCAACCGCGGCACGCCCAAGGACGAGATCGACAAGCGCGTCAAGGAAGCCGCGCGCATCCTCGCGATCGAGCCCTTCCTGGAGCGCCGGCCGCGCCAGCTTTCCGGCGGCCAGCGCCAGCGCGTCGCCATGGGCCGCGCCATCGTGCGCAAGCCGCAGGTCTTCCTCTTCGACGAGCCGCTCTCCAATCTCGACGCGAAACTCCGCGTGCAGATGCGCGTCGAGATCAAGAAGCTGCAGCGCGCGCTGGGCGTCACCTCGATCTACGTCACCCACGATCAGGTCGAGGCGATGACGCTCTCCGACAAGCTTGTCGTGATGAATGCAGGCCAGGTCGAGCAGATCGGCCTGCCGGCCGAGGTCTATCGCAAGCCGGCGAGCAAGTTCGTGGCGACCTTCATCGGCTCGCCGCCGATGAACATCCTGCCCGGCCTCGTCGACGGCTCCGGCATCGTCGCGCTCGGCGACACCATCATCGAAGTCCGCGACCTGCGCGAGGACCTGACGGCACAGTCTCCGGTCGAGGTGGGCTTACGTCCCGAGGATGTCGAGATCGCCTCGGAAGGGCAGGCGGGCTCGCTGCCCTTCGATGTCGAGTTCATCGAGGAACTGGGCGCGACCCAGCTCTTCCACGGCAAGCTCTCGGGCCACCCCTTCGTGATGCAGGCGGCGACCGGGGAGGTCGCGGCGCAGGAAGGCCGGCTCTGGATCACCGTCGATCCCGACAAGGTCCATGTCTTCGATCCGAAGACGGGAGCAAGGCTGGGGAAGGGCTGAGCGGCGCATTTCGCGCTCTTCGTCATGGTCGGGCTCGTCCCGACCATCCACGTCTTCATTTGTGTCATGCGGTGTTCAAGACGTGGATGCTCGCCACAAGGGCGAGCATGACGGCGGTGTTTCCACGCTCGACGAAAATCGCCTCAAGCCGCCAGATCGGCCACCAGCGCATCGAGCAGCAGTGCCCCGTCCGGTGTCGCGGCGAGCCGGCCGCCATCACGCTCCATCAGCAGCTTCTGCTCGATCAGGCTGGCGATGCGTTTCGCATTGAGTGCGCGTCCGGCCAGTGCCTTGAACACCTGGGGATTGATACCCTCGACGAGGCGAAGCCCCATCAGCAGGTATTCGTCGCCCTGCGCTTCCTCGGATAGTCGCTCGTCCTCGACCAGCGCATGGCCCTCGGCCTCTACCCGCTCCAGCCAGATCTCCGGTCGCTTCTCGGTCGAATGTGCCATGCGGCCCTGCGCCGTCACCAGCCTGCCATGGGCGCCGGGGCCGATTCCGGCGTACTCGCCATAGTGCCAATAGACGAGGTTGTGCCGGCACTCTGCCCCCGGCCGGGCATGGTTCGAGATCTCGTAGACCGGCATCCCGTGCCTGGCCGTGATCTCCTGCGTCGTCTCGTAGAGCGCAGCGCCCGCATCATGGTCGGGAATGGCGAGCTTGCCGGAACGGAACAGCCGTTCGAAGGCGGTGCCGGGCTCGATCGTCAGCTGGTAGAGCGAGAGATGTTCGGCCGCATGGCTGATCGCCAGCTCCAGCTCGGCGCGCCACAGGGCGGGCGTCTGCAAGGGCGAGCGGGCATAGATCAGGTCGAAGGAGTAGCGCTCGAAATACTGGCGCGCGATCGCGACGGCGGCGAGCGCCTCCTCGGCCGAATGCATCCGGCCGAGCGCCTTGAGATCGGCATCGTTCAGCGCCTGCACCCCGAGCGAGACGCGGTTGACGCCGGCCGCCCGGAAATCGCGGAAGCGCCCGGCCTCGACGCTGGTCGGATTGGCCTCCAGCGAGACCTCGCAATTGGGGTCGACAGCCCAATGCTCGCCGATGGCGTCGAGGATCGCGCCGACCGTGCGGCCCTCCATCAGCGAGGGCGTGCCGCCACCGAAGAAGATCGAGGACACCGTGCGGCCCGGCACCAGCGCGGCCCGGTGCGCGATCTCGCGGCGGAAGGCGGCGATATAGCGCTGCTGGTCCGGCGGCTGCAGCCGCACATGGCTGTTGAAGTCGCAATAGGGGCATTTGGCCAGGCAGAACGGCCAGTGCACATAGACGGCGAAGCCCGCATCCGCGGTCGGATGCAGGAGCGTTGGCCGCTCCGTGAGGGCGGCCGGGGCGCTCAAGAGGGCTTCCTCAGGCAGGTCGCGGCGAGCACATGGAAGGCGCGCGCGCGATGCGACAGACCGGGCGAGCCATCGGCCGGAATGCCGTGCTTCTCTTCAGCCGACATCTCGCCGAAGGTCTTCTCATACCCGTCCGGCAGGAAGATCGGGTCATAGCCGAAGCCGCCGAGGCCCCGCGCCTGCTCGGTCACCGTGCCGAAGACGCGGCCTTCGAACAGCTCCTGATGGCCGTCCGGCCAGGCGATCACCAGGGCCGAGACGAAATGCGCCTTGCGTTTCTCCGGCGTGATCGCGCCGCGCTTGGCGAGTTCCATCTGCACCCGCCCGATCGCCGGGGCGAAATCCTTGCCCGGTCCCGCCCAGTTGGCAGAGAACAGGCCCGGAGCGCCGTCGAGCGCGTCGATGCAGATGCCTGAGTCGTCGGAGAGCGCCGGCAGCCCGCTGGCGCTTGCCGCGGCGACAGCCTTGATCGCCGCGTTCTCCGAGAACATGGTGCCGTCCTCGACCGGCTCGGGCAGGCCGAGTTCCCCGGCCGAGACGAGCTCGATGCCGTAGGGCGCCAGCAGGTCGCGCATCTCGCGCAACTTGCCCTGGTTATGGGTCGCGATCACGAGCTTGCCGGTGAGGAGGCGGTGCTCCGACATCTCTTCTTATCCTCTGGAACCACGCCGTCATCCCGGGCTTGACCCGGGATCCATCGAAGAGCGTCGCACTCTACAATGGATCCCGGATCTCCGCTTCGCTGCGTCCGGGATGACGCCGTGTTCTATGACGATGACTACGCCACCGCCGCCTTCTGCAGTGTGACGAGCTGGGAGACGCCGCCCTTGGCGAGCTTCAGCAGCGACAAAAGCTCCTCCTCGGAGAAGGGCGCGCCTTCGGCGGTGCCCTGCACCTCGACGATGCCGCCGGAGCCGGTGATGACGAAGTTCGCGTCTGTCTGCGCGCCGGAATCCTCGACATAGTCGAGATCGATCACCGGGTTGCCGGCGACGATGCCGCAGGAGATCGCGGCGACATGGTCCTTGAGCGGGTTGGTGCCCTTGAGCAGGCCGCGCCCTTCCATCCATTTCAGCGCGTCGTGCAGCGCGACCCAGGCACCGGTGATCGAGGCCGTGCGGGTGCCGCCATCGGCCTGGAGCACGTCGCAATCCACGACGATCTGGCGCTCGCCGATCGCGGTCAGGTCGACCACGGCACGAAGCGAACGGCCGATCAGGCGCTGGATTTCCTGCGTGCGGCCGGAGGGCTTGCCGGAGGTGACCTCGCGGCGCGTGCGCTCATGCGTGGCGCGCGGCAGCATCGAGTATTCGGCGGTGACCCAGCCCTTGCCGGTGCCGCGCAGCCACGGCGGCCCCTTTTCCTCGACGGTCGCGGCGCAGAGCACCTTGGTCTCGCCGAACGTCACCATGCAGGAACCCTCGGCATAGCGCACCACGCCGCGTTCGAGCGTGACCTTGCGCATCTCGTCGGCGGCGCGTTTGGAGGGTCGCATGAAATATTCCTGTCTTGCGGGGAAGTGGCGGCTTGTAGGCGTTTGCGCCGCGCGCGGCAAGGCGCGGAGCGGTTCTGCCCCTTGATCCCCGCGCCTTGCATGACGACAATAGGACGAGAACGACGGTTCGTCTGAAAAGGTTCATGAGCGCCCATACGCCCCGCCTCGAGACGATGAGCAGCCTGGTCGAGACCGACCAGCGCTCGCGCGAGATTTTTCGCCAGATCGTCGACGGCTATCTGACGACGGGGGAGCCCGTCGGCTCGCGCAATATCGCGCGCCTGCTGCCGAGGGCGCTGTCGCCCGCGACGGTGCGCAATGTCATGACCGACCTCGAAATGGCCGGGCTGATCTACGCGCCGCATACCTCCGCCGGACGCCTGCCAACTGAGAGAGGCCTGCGCTTCTTCGTCGATGCGATGATGGAGGTCGGCAACCTCACGACCGAGGAGCGCTCGCGCATCGAAGCGCAGATCAGGGTCGCTGCCAGCAACCGCAATCTCGACCAGACCCTCACGGAAGCCTCGGCCCTGCTCTCTGGCCTGTCGCGCGGCGCCGGCGTCGTCGTCACCACCAAGGCCGATGTCCGGCTGAAGCATATCGAGTTCGTCCGGCTCGACCCTGCTCGCGCGCTCGTCGTGCTGGTCTCGGAGGACGGCACGGTGGAGAACCGTCTGCTGGCTTTGCCGCCCGGCCTCCCGGCCTCGGCCCTGAGCGAGGCCGCGAATTTCCTCAACGCCCGTATCCTCGGCAAGACGCTGGCCGAACTGCGCGGCGAGATCGGCGGGCAGCGCGAACTGATGGAGCGCGAGCTCGACGTGCTGACGGCCCGCCTCGTCGAAAGCGGCATCGCGACCCAGGCCGGCCCCGGCAGCGACCGCCATCTCATCGTGCGCGGCCAGGCCAACCTGCTCGACGATCTCCGGGCGCAGGAGGACCTCGAGCGCATCCGCATGCTCTTCGGCGATCTGGAGACGCAGACCGACGTCATCGACCTCTTGACCCGGGCCGAGGATGGCGACGGTGTGCGCATCTTCATCGGCTCGGAGAACAAGCTGTTCTCGATGTCGGGGTCATCGATGGTCGCCGCGCCCTTCCGCGACGCCGAGCAGCGCATCGTCGGCGTCGTCAGCATTATCGGCCCGACGCGCCTGAACTATGCTCGCATCGTCCCGATGGTCGACTACACCGCCAAGGTCGTCGGCCGCCTGCTCGACGGCAGCCGCTAGGCCAGCCTCGAGGCCCTGAGTTGGCTTTGCGGGCGGAAGCGGCTATCGAGCGGGCAAATCATCCCTTTCCGCAATTCAGGTGCGAGCCATGTCCGAGCAGCTTCCCGACCGTCTTTCCGTCAATCCCGAGAGCCCCTTCTACAATGAAGAGGTGCTGGCCCGTGACATCGGCATCCGCTTCAAGGGCGTCGAGAAGACCAATGTCGAGGAATATTGCGTCTCCGAAGGCTGGGTGAAGGTCGCCGCCGGCACCGCCAAGGACCGCTTCGGCCGTCCGATGACGATCACGCTCAAAGGCCCGGTCGAGCCTTATGTCCGCGGCAACGCCGAGGGCTGAGCCTTCTTGTCATTCCGGGGCTTCGCGTAGCGAAGAGCCCGGAAACCACGACTGGGCGAGCCGCTAGTCGTGGGATGTCAAATGCCTCACCCAGTCGTGGGTTCCGGGTTCACGCCTGCGGCGTGCCCCGGAATGACAACGGTGGCTCAAGCCAGGCTCTTGTAGAAGAACGTCGAGCCGCAATCGGCTCCATCAGGCATCAGCGCATAACGCGGGATGGTGCCGGCCTCGGTCCAGCCCAGCCGGTTATAAAGCCGCCGCGCCGCGCCGTGTTCGTCCGTGTCGAGCACCAGCAGGTCGCGGCCCTTCTCCCGCGCGATCGCCTCGGCGCGTTGCATCAGCGCCTCGCCGATGCCTTGCCGGCGCGCACGCGAATGCACCAGCACCTTGGCGATCTCGGCGCGGTGCGGCTGGTTCGGCTTGCCGATCAGGTGGAGCTGGGCGGTGCCGACGAGGCCGTCGCCGTTTCGCGCAGCCAGCAGGATGATCTGCCCGCTCGCGACGCCTGCCGCGACATCGCGCCAGAAGCGCTCGTAATCGGCGGCCATATTCCAGTTCATGAAGCCGACCGAGGCGCCGTTGGCGACGCTGTCGCGCAGGATTTCCGCCAGCGCCGGGATGGCCGCCTCGGCAGCCTTGGCATCGAGCGTGTCGATGGAGACGGCGAGGCTGGTCGCGTTCATGCGATATGTCCCGGAAAGGCGCCGCTTCTGGCGGCGAGGATGACGGCGTAACGGACGGGCGCATCGCCCGGATTGCGGTAGATGATCGGGCCGCGCAGATGCATCTGCAGGCAGTCGCCCTCGACGAGCTCGTGGCGGAGGCCTTCGACGGTGAGGTCGAGCCGGCCGCGCAGCACCCAGATCTGCTGGTCGAGCGCGGCCGCACCGGTCGCATTGTCGAGCCTCACCTCGGCTCCGGCCGGAAGCTCCACCTCGACGATCTCGAAGCCCGACCCCGTTCCACGCGGCGAAATGTTGCGGCGCAGGTATCCGCTCGCCGGATCGCGCCAGACCGGCTGGGCGTCGTGGCGCGCCAGCGGCCCGCTTCCTGCATTCTCTTCCAGAAGGGCGGAGAGCGAGAGGCCGAGCCCGGAGCCGAGCCGGACCAGCAGCGCCGCGGTCGGGCTCGATTCGCCGCGCTCGACGCGGGAGATCATCGCTCGGCTGACACCGCTGCGCTCGGCAAGCACGTCGAGCGTCAGGCCATGGCGCTGGCGGGCAGCCTTGAGGCGCTGCCCGAGCATGCGGTCGATCTCGGTATCGTGGTCGAACTCCATGGCTGAGAATAATTCTCAGATATTGGAATTTGCAAGTTGCATTTGGAGATTTCGAAACTCTCCGCCGTCATCCCGGACAAGCCGTGAAGCGGCGCCGATCCGGGATCCATGCCGGAACCTTCGTTGGATACGCTCAGGCATGGATCCCGGGTCTTCGCTGCGCTTCGCCCGGGATGACCGCAGAGTTTATGGTCACCAGGCGAGCTTCGAAACGCGCAACCGCTTGGCGCGACGCGGCATCACTGCTATGGCGCGCGCATGAGCACCCGTTCCATCGACAATATCCGCAACTTCTCGATCGTTGCCCATATCGACCACGGCAAGTCGACGCTGGCTGATCGCCTGATCCAGCAGACCGGCACTGTCGCGGCCCGCGACATGAGCGAGCAGATCCTCGACTCGATGGATATCGAGAAGGAGCGCGGCATCACCATCAAGGCGCAGACGGTGCGGCTGGACTACAAGGCCCAGGATGGCAAGGACTATGTCCTGAACCTGATGGACACCCCCGGCCATGTCGACTTCGCCTATGAGGTCTCGCGCTCGCTCGCGGCTTGCGAGGGTTCGCTGCTGGTCGTCGACGCCTCGCAGGGCGTCGAGGCGCAGACGCTCGCCAACGTCTATCAGGCGCTCGACGCCAACCACGAGATCGTCACGGTCCTCAACAAGATCGATCTGCCGGCCGCCGAGCCGGAGCGCATCAAGCAGCAGATCGAGGATGTGATCGGCCTCGATGCCTCCGAGGCGGTGCCGATCTCGGCCAAGACAGGCCTCAATATCGAGGGCGTGCTCGAGGCGATCGTCCAGAAGCTGCCGGCGCCGAAGGGCGATCCCGATGCGCCGCTCAAGTGCCTGCTGGTCGACTCATGGTACGACGCCTATCTCGGCGTCGTCGTGCTGGTGCGCGTCATCGACGGCGTGCTGAAGAAGGGTATGACGATCCGGATGATGCGGGCCAACGCCTCCTATGGCGTCGATCGCGTCGGCGTGTTCAAGCCGAAGATGACCGAGGTCAAGCAGCTCGGCCCCGGCGAGGTCGGTTTCTTCACCGCCTCGATCAAGGAGGTCGCGGATACCGCCGTCGGCGACACCATCACCGATGAGAAGAAGCCGATCGCGGAACCGCTGCCGGGCTTCAAGCCGGTGCAGCCGGTGGTGTTCTGCGGCATCTTCCCGGTCGACGCCGCCGATTTCGAGGTGCTGCGCGCCGCGATGAGCCGGCTGCGGCTGAACGATGCCTCGTTCTCCTACGAGATGGAGACCTCGGCCGCGCTCGGCTTCGGCTTCCGCTGCGGCTTCCTCGGCTTGCTGCATCTGGAGATCATCCAGGAGCGGCTGGAGCGCGAGTTCAACCTCAACCTGATCTCGACCGCGCCGTCCGTGGTCTACCGTCTCAAGCTGCGCGACGGCACCACGCTGGAACTGCACAACCCGGCCGACATGCCGGACGTGATGAAGATCGAATTCATCGAGGAGCCCTGGATCAAGGCGACGATCTTCACGCCCGACGAATATCTCGGTTCCGTCCTGAAGCTCTGCCAGGACCGCCGCGGCATCCAGACCGATCTGTCCTATGTCGGCTCGCGCGCCAAGGTCGTCTACGACCTGCCGCTGAACGAAGTGGTGTTCGACTTCTACGATCGACTGAAATCGATCTCGAAGGGCTATGCCTCCTTCGACTACGCGATCACCGATTATCGCGAGGGCGACCTCGTGCGCATGTCGATCCTGGTCAATGCCGAGCCGGTCGATGCGCTCTCGATGCTGGTCCACCGCTCGCGTGCCGACGCCCGCGGCCGCGCCATGTGCGAGAAGCTCAAGGAGCTGATCCCGCCGCACATGTTCCAGATTCCGGTTCAGGCGGCCATTGGCGGCAAGATCATCGCCCGCGAGACCATCCGCGCGCTGCGCAAGGACGTGACCGCCAAGTGCTATGGCGGCGACGCCACGCGTAAGCGGAAACTTCTGGAGAAGCAGAAGGAAGGCAAGAAGAAGATGCGGCAGTTCGGCAAGGTCGAAATCCCGCAGGAAGCCTTCATCGCCGCCCTCAAGATGGACGATTGAGCCGGCGCAGCCTGTACTTCGTTCTTTCAGGAAACACGCCGTCATCCCGGACAAGCAGCGAAGCTGCGCCGATCCGGGATCCATGCCTGAACCGTTCCGGAATGGATCCCGGGTCTTCGCTTCGCTACGCCCGGGATGACCAGCGTGGGTGGGGCAAGCTGCGATTGATCAGAGCGCCTCGGCGCCGAGCTTCGCCTGCCAATGGGCGAGGCGCTCCTTCAGCACGCGATCCAGCACATAGGCGATATCCTCGTCCTCCAGCCTCTCCAGTGCCTCGAAGCGGAAGGCCTCGGGGCCATGCGCGTTCCACGCCGCCTGCATGGAGCGTTGGCGGTGGCTGCCATGGCGGAGCGTGAAGCGCAGCCGGTTCTCGATCGTGGAAAGATCGGGCGCGCGGCCGACCCATGTCAGCCCGGCCGCCTCGCAATGGAAGGCGAAGATGCCCGCCACCGTCTTCCGTTCCTTGTAGGCGGCCGTCGCCGCCCTCCTGTCAGCCATCTGCATCGGTGCAACCCATCCTTCCGTGATGGGTGTTCTAATAGTACCCGGATTTTAATAAGGCAATATTTTATCCGGGTAATTTAATCCGGTCAGCTGGGCGGCCGCGCCCGCACCGCCGCCATGATGAAATCGGTGGTCGCAGCGATATAGGTCTCGATCGATGTGCCGCGCTTCCGGTACTTGGCGCGCTTCACATACCATTCCTGCAGCAGCGGCTTGATCAGCGCGGCGACGAGATCGATATCCGCAATCGAGAAGACGCCGTCGGCCGTGCCGCGCCGCAGGACCTCGGCGATCATCGTCTCGGTCGCTGCCTCGCTGTCGATGGCCTGCCGGCGCTCGGCGGCGGGAAACGACTTCGCCTCCATGAAGGCGAAGACGAACCAGGGCTGCATGACCTCGGTCAGGCGGATATGGCTCTCGATCAGCCAGGCGAGATGGCGCCGCGGATCGCCGGCGATGGCGGCAGGCGGTGCGCCGAGCGCTTCCTGCGCCGCGTGCGCGACCTCGCCGAGGATCATCGCCAGCAGCGTCGTCTTGTTGGGGAAATAGGCATAGAGCCCGCCCATGCTGAGGCCGGAGGCCTCTGCGAGATCGCGTAGGCTGGTGGCGTGAAAGCCCTGCCGGTTCGAGAGTTTGAGCGTGGCCTCGACGATGCGCGCGAGATTGGCGACGGCGACATGCGGCTTGCGCACGCGGATGGCGTCGCGATGGCGCTCGAAGATGCGCTGGCAGAGCGCCTCCATCGAGAAAGCGCTGGCGTCGTCCTTTTGATCCGCCGGCTGCACCCTGTCCGCGCCTCTGCCTGAGCCAAGCTTCCGCTGTCGAAGCAAGCTATTGCAAGCGTGGGTGGATCGCCATAAAAATAGCGAGCGCTCGCTCGATTTTTGGTGGAGGAATCGCCGCGATGTTCGAGGATCTTTCAGGCCGGACGGCTTTGGTGACGGGCGCGTCGGGCGGGCTGGGGCTGCATTTCGCCAGGCTGCTTGCGCGACACGGCGCCGATGTGACGCTTGCCGCGCGAAGGCAGTCTGCGCTGGATCAGGCGGGCGCCGAGATCGCCGCGGCGGGCGGCAGCGCGAAACATCTGGTTCTGGACGTGGCCGATGCTGCCTCGATCGCGGATGCGCTCGACGGCCGGCATTTCGACATCCTGATCAACAATGCCGGGGTTAGCGGTGCCGGGCCGGCGGCCGATCTCTCGGAAGCAGCTTGGGATGCGGTGCTCGACACCAATCTGAAAGGTGTCTTCCTTGTCGCCCAGGCCGTGGCGCGTGGCATGCGCGAGGCCGGCCGGGGCGGCAGCATCGTCAATATCGCCTCGATCCTCGGGCATCGTGTTGCCGGCGGCGTCAGCGCCTATGCCGCTTCGAAGGCAGGCGTGATCCAGCTCACCAAGGCGCTGGCGCTCGAATGGGCGCGCGATCGTATCCGCGTCAACGCGCTCTGCCCCGGCTATATCGAGACCGACATCAACCGCGATTTCTTCGCGACCGAAGCCGGCCTGAACCTGATCAAGCGCATCCCGCAGCGAAGGCTAGGCCAGCCGGAGGAGCTCGATGGCGCGCTGCTCCTGCTTGCTTCCACTGCCGGCAGCTACATCACCGGCTCGACCATCGAAGTCGATGGCGGCCATCTCGTTTCGTCCCTGTGAGCACAGCCATGGATTTCGAGATTTCTCCCCGGATCGAAGACTATCGCGCGCGCATCGCCGCCTTCGTCGAGCGCGAGATCCTGCCGCTTGAAGCCGATCGGTCCTCCTACGACGCCCATGGCAATATCGCGCTGCCCTTGCTCGACACGATGCGGGCCAAGGCGCGTGCCGTGGGCCTCTGGTGCGTGCAGCTCAAGCCGGAAACCGGCGGTGCGGGCCTCGGCAAGATGGGCATGGCCGTCGCTTACGAGGAGATGAACCGCTCGATCTTCGGGCCGGTCATCTTCAACTCGGCGGCGCCCGACGACGGCAACATGATGGTGCTGGAGGCGCTCGGCACGCCCGAGCAGAAGGAGCGCTGGCTGAAGCCGATCGTCGAAGGCAGGGTGCGCTCCGCCTTCGCCATGACCGAGCCTCATCCCGGCGGCGGCTCCGACCCCTCGATGATCCAGACCAGGGCCGAGCGGCGTGGCGACAAGTATGTCGTCAGCGGCCGGAAATGGTTCATCACCGGGGCGGAGGAGGCCAAGCACTTCATTCTGATCGCCCGCACCTCGGACGATCCGCGCAACGGCCTCACTGCCTTCCTCTTTCATGCCGATCAGCCGGGCTGGCGCATCCTGCGCCGCATCGAGATCATGGGGCCGGAGGAGCATGGCGGCCATTGCGAGTTGGAGTTCGACGGGCTCGAAATCCCCGCCGACAACGTGCTGGCCGGCGAGGGCAAGGGCATGAAGGTGACGCAGGTTCGCCTCGGCCCGGCCCGCCTCACCCATTGCATGCGCTGGCTCGGCCTCTCCAAGCGCTGCATCGAGATCGCGCAGGCCTATGCCGCCGAGCGTTACGGCTTCGGCCAGCGCCTCGCCGATCGCGAGAGCATCCAGCTCAAGCTTGGCGATCTCGCCATGCGCATCGAGATCGGCCGCCTCTTGGTGATGAAGGCGGCCTGGGAACTTGATCGCGGCGGCTTCGCGCGCAAGGAGGTCTCGATGGCCAAGGTTCAGGTCGCGAATGTCCTGCACGATGCCGCCGATGTCGCGATCCAGGTCAATGGTGCGCGCGGCTATTCCAAGGACACGGTGCTGGAGTGGATCTACCGCTATGCCCGTCAGGCGCGATTGGTCGACGGGGCCGATGAGGTTCACAAGATGGTGCTGAACCGCTTCCTCACGCAGGAGGGGCGTGATTTCTGGCATTGGCCCGTGGCCGGCGCGGCGCAGGGCTGACGCGATGGCAGCCCCAGTGCCGTCCGGCATCGATTTCGATCCGGCCGCTTTGGCTGGCATCCTGCAGGCGCGCTTCGGCGCCGGCGATCTCAATCTCGAACGCATCGGCGGCGGCCAGTCCAATCCGACCTATTTCGTCGATTGGGGCACGCGCCGTCTCGTGCTGCGCAAGCAGCCGGCCGGGCCGATCCTGCGCGGAGCCCATGCGATCGACCGCGAGTTCCGTGTGCTCGAAGCCCTCGGGCCAACCAATGTGCCTGTACCGCGTGCCGTGCTCTTCCATACCGATCCCGAGCCGCTCGGCACGCCGTTCTATCTGATGGAGCGGTTGGAGGGGCGCGTCTTCCATGACGCTGCCTTGCCCGGCCTCGCGCCGGCCGAGCGGCACGGCCTCTATCTCGGCATGGCCGAGGCACTGGCGAAGCTCCATGCGGTGAAGCCCGATGAGGTCGGTCTCGGCGATTTCGGCCGCCCCGGAAACTATTTCGAGCGCCAGATCGCGCGCTGGACCAAACAGCTGCGGGAATCGCCGGGCGAGCGCATTGCCGAGCTGGAGGCGGTCGCCGACTGGCTGCCCGCGCATCTGCCTGACGATGACGGCCATGTCGCGATCGCCCATGGCGACTTCCGGCTCGGAAACCTGCTCTTCCATCCCGAGAAGCCCGAGGTGATCGGCATCCTCGACTGGGAACTGTCGACGCTCGGTCACCCCTTGGCCGATCTCGGCTATTGCGCCATGCCCTGGCACACCGCGCCCGACGAATATGGCGGCATCCTCGGGCTCGACCGGGCCGCGCTCGGCATCCCCACGGAGGCCGCGTTCCTCGCGCATTATTATGCCCATGCCGTGCCAACGGCGCCGCTCCTGCGTTTCCATCTCGTCTTCGCGCTGTTCCGCTTCGCGGTGATCTTCGTCGGGATCGCCGACCGGGTCCGTGCCGGCACGGCCGCCGCGGCCAATGCGGCCGAGGTCGCGCCTCTCGCCCGGCGTTTCGCCGTACGGGCGCACGAAACAATGGTGGGAGCCGAGAGGCTGCCCTGAGAGTCTCCTGCGGAACCGCGCCGTCATTTCGGGCTTGACCGGAACCCGTCGGAGGGCGCGACGCTTTATGATGGATCCCGGATCGGCGCTGCTGCGTAGCTTGTCCGGGATGACGCCCTGATCTGTCAGGATTTGGCAAGCTCAAGACAAGTTGGTTGCTTTTGAAATCTGTCTCTCTTCTAAAGTAATTCAAATTTAGATTGATTCAAAACAGTTAGATTTGCTTTGCCGACCTGAGGCGGGCTGTGTTAGCGCGAGGGTATCTTCCCCGGCAGGATGTTGTCCGATGCCCGCTCCCCTTTGGCTTGCCCGTCTGTCTTCCGCCGTCCTGTTCGGCGCGTCCGTGCTGTTTGCCGGCGCAGCCAGCGCCGAGACGATCGAGGTCACCGATCTCGCCGGGCGCGTCGTCAATGTCACGCGCGACCCCCAGAAGATCGCCCTCAGCGAAGGCCGCCAGCTCTATACGCTCGCGATGCTCGACCGCGATGACCCGTTCAAGCGCGTCGTCGGCTGGGGCAACGACCTCATCGAGAACGATCCGGGCGCCTGGCAGAAGTATCTGGCCAAGTTCCCGAAGGCCAGGGACATCGCGAACATGGGCAATCCCTATGCCGCCGATGTCAGCATGGAGAAGATCGCCTCGCTCGGCACCGAGGTCTACATCCTCGACCTCTCCAACTACTTCAAGGCGCAGGAGACCGGCCTGCTCGGCAAGCTCGAGAAGGCCGGCATCACCACCGTCTTCGTCGATTTCCGCCAGGACCCGACCCAGAACGTGCTGCCGAGCGTGCAGCTCCTCGGTCGCATCCTCGGCCTCGAGAAGGAAGCGAACGCCTTCGCCGACTACTACATGCGCCAGACCCGCAGCATCTATGCCCGCGTCGGTTCGATTCCCGACAAGCAGAAGCCGCTGGTCTTCGTCGAGCGCGCCGCCGGCCTCCTGCCCTGCTGCGCCACCTTCGGCCCGTTCAACTTCGGCCGCTTCATCGAGGAATCCGGCGGGCGCAACTGGGGCAGCCAGTTCTTCTCCGCCTTCCAGGCGCAGGCCGCGCAGGAGAAGGTGCTCGCCGACAACCCGGACGTCTATTTCCTCACCGGCGCCAACTGGTACGGCAGCAATCCCGGCAGCAGCGCCGTCAGCCTCGGCTATGACGCGACGCCGGAGAAGGTGCAGAAGGAAATGGCGGCGCTGATGAGCCGCCCGGGCTTCCAGCAGCTTAAGGCCGTGCAGGCCAAGAAGGTGATGGCCTTCTACCACCAGTTCTACGACGCGCCCTATTACTTCATTGCCGAGCTCGCCATGGCGAAGGAGTTCTATCCGGACCGCTTCAAGGACGTCGACCCGGAGGCGGTCTTCAAGGAATTCCACGAAAAATTCCTGCCGATCCCCTATTCCGGCGTGTTCTGGGCCAAGCTCCAGTGAACGCGGCCTGAGCGACGATGGCCGCGACCCTGCCCATGACGGCAACCGCCACCGGGGATTATCGCCGGCGCAATGCGCGCCGGCTGAAGCTCGTCCTGCTCGGTGTCGTCGCGCTGGCGGTTGCGCTGGCGCTCGATGTCTCGATCGGACCCGGCAATCTCCCGCTTGGCGATGTCCTGCGCACGCTGGTCGATCCGCAATCGGCGACGCCGCGGCTCTCCGTCATCGTCTGGGACCTGCGCCTGCCGATCGCGCTGATGGCGATGGCCGTCGGCGCCATGCTGGGCCTGAGCGGAGCGGGCATGCAGACCATCCTCGCCAATCCGCTGGCCGACCCCTTCACGCTCGGCGTCTCCGCCGCCGCGACGGTCGGCGCCTCCGTCGCGATCGTCTTCGGCTGGAGCGTCATTCCCGGCGCCGGGCCCTATATCGTCACCGCCAATGCCTTCGTCTTCGCGCTGGCGGCCTCGCTCGTCCTGTTCTTCATGACCAAGCTGCGCGGCGTCAGCGCCGAGACGATGATCCTCGTCGGCATCGCCCTGCTCTTCACCTGCAACGCCATCACCGCCTTGCTGCAATACCGCTCCAACGAGGTGCAGCTCACCCAGATCGTGTTCTGGACGCTGGGCAGCCTGGCCCGCGCGAGCTGGGAGAAGGTCGGCGTCGCCGCGCTGCTGATCGCGCTCGCCTTACCGTTCTTCCTGATGCGCGGCTGGGCGCTGACGGCGCTGCGTCTCGGCGACGAACGGGCCGAGAGCCTCGGCGTCCGCGTCGACCGCCTGCGCCTGGAAATCCTCGTCGCAACCTCGCTGCTTGCCGCCGTCTCCGTCTCCTTCGTCGGCGGCATCGGCTTCATCGGCCTCGTCGGCCCGCATATCGCGCGGCTTCTCGTCGGCGAGGATCAGCGCTTCTTCCTGCCGACCGCGACGATTGCGAGTGCCGTGCTGCTCTCGCTCGCCTCCACCGTCTCGAAGGTGATCACACCCGGCGTGATCTATCCGATCGGCATCATCACGGCGCTGATCGGCGTGCCCTTCTTCATCAGCCTGGTCATGTCGATCCGCGGGCGGGGAGTCTGAGCGATGGCGTTGCTGATCCGCGATCTCGATTTCCGCTATGGCGCGACGCCGGTCCTGCAGGGGCTTGGCACGGAAGCGCTGCCGCGTGGCGAACTCGCCGCTTTGGTCGGCCCCAACGGCTCGGGCAAGTCGACCCTGTTCCGCTGCGCCGCCGGCCTGCTGCGGCCTGAGCGCGGCACGGTCGCGCTCGATGGCCATGACCTTTCGCAGCTCTCGCAGCGCGAGCGGGCCCGCAAGGTCTTCTATCTCGCGCAGGATACCGGCGCGCGCGTCGCGCTCTCGGTCTTCGACATCATCCTGCTCGCCCGCAAGAGCCTGCACCGCGGCTATGCGCTCGCGGCCTCGCCCGCGGATACCCACGCCGTCGAGGCGGTGATCGAGGAGCTGGGCTTGGCCCCCTTCGCCTCGCGTGACATCGCCACGCTCTCGGGCGGTCAGCGCCAGCTCGCCGCGATCGGACAGGCGCTGGTGCGCGAGCCCGATGTCCTCCTGCTCGACGAGCCGACCAGCGCGCTCGACGTCCGCCGCCAGCTCGACGTCATGGCGACGATCCGCGAGGCGACGCGCCGGCGCGACATCGTCACCGTGGTGGCGATCCACGACCTCTCGCTCGCGGCACGCTTCGCCGACCGGGTGCTGGTGATGAATTCAGGACGCATCGCGCAGGCCGGCGCGCCGGCCGAGGTGCTTGCGCATGAGGCGGTCTCGGAGACATATGCGGTCGGCGTGCATCTGGAGCAGTCGGCCCGGGGCACACTTCTGGTCGAGCCCTATATCCAGGTTCACTGATGTCCGCTCCCTCGACGCACGACAATTTCACCCTGAAGGAAGAGATCCGCGCCTATTGGTCGGCGCGGGCCGAGAGTTTCGATCTCTCCTTCGGCCACGCGATCAAGTCGGATCGCGAGCTCAAGGCCTTCCAGCGCCTGATCGGTGATTCCTTCGGCCCCGAACCGCTCGACGTGCTCGACCTCGCCTGCGGCACCGGCGAGATCACCCGCGCCCTGCTCTCGCTGAACCACCGCGTCACCGCGCTCGACTTCTCCGAGGCGATGCTGGAGCGTGCCCGCGCCAAGCATGGCAAGGCCGCCCGTTTCCGCCTCGGCGATGCCGAGCGCCTGCTCGACGAAGACGCGAGCTACGACGCGGCGATCACCCGCCATCTCGTCTGGACGCTGACCGATCCGGAAGCCGCGCTCAGCGAATGGTTCCGTGTCCTGCGCCCCGGCGGTCGTCTGCTGGTGATCGACGGCGACTGGGTCAACCGCACGCGCTGGCAGGCGCTGGTCAACCGTTTCGGCAACTGGCTGCGCGAGAAGCGCGGCGCGGCCGTCCACCAGATCGACGCCGATACCCATGCCTCGATTACCAGCCGCTTCTACTTCAAGGGCGGCCTGAGCCGGGAGCGTCTCGAAGCGATGCTGACCGCCGCGGGCTTCACCGATATCGTCCCGGCCGATTACCATCAGGTCGTGCGCGAGCAGCAGCGTGCGGCGCCGCTGCATGACGCGATCAGGCTGGCCTCATCGACCCGTTTTGCCCTTCTCGCGTGCAAGCCTGCCGCTGTCGCCATTTCGCGCTAGCGCCTGCCGGCTACTCTTCGGAGCCCTCCGATGGATCCCGGATCGGCGCGGCTTCGCCGCTTGTCCGGGATGACGATATGTTTCCGTTAAGGGGCAGCATCCTCTACAGGAACGGACAGCGCGCCGCTTCTTCAGGCGGTGTCGCGGGACAGGAGCGAGCGATGAACGCCAGGCCGGATTGGGACGCCGCGCAGTATCTGCGCTTCGAGGACGAGCGCACGCGGCCCTCGATCGACCTGCTCGCCCGCGTCCCGCTGAGCGCTCCGAAGCGCTGCATCGATCTCGGCTGCGGCCCCGGCAACAGCACGGAGCTGGTCGCGGCCCGTTACCCCGACGCGGTCACTGAAGGCCTCGATTCCTCGCCGGACATGCTGGAGAAGGCGCGCAAGCGCCTGCCCGGTCTCTCCTTCATCCTCGGCGACGTGAACACCTGGTCCGATGCGGCGGGCTGCGACGTGATCTTCGCCAATGCCGTGCTGCAATGGCTGCCCGACCACGCCGCGCTATTCCCGCGGCTGGCAGGTTCGCTGACGCCCGGCGGCTGCCTGGCCGTGCAGATGCCGAACAATCTCAACGAGCCCTCGCATGTCGCGATGCGCGAGGTCGCGGCGGAAGGCCCCTGGGCCGAGAAGCTCGCGAATGCCAAGGCCGAGCGCGCGACGATCGGTAGCTTCGGCGATTACCGGCGCTGGCTGATCGAGGCTGGCTGCCGCGTCGATATCTGGCAGACGACCTATGTCCACGCGCTCGCCAATCTCGAAGCCATCGCCGAATGGTTCAAGAGCACCGGCCTGAAGCCCTATCTCGACCGGTTGACGGCCGAGGAGCAGAAGGACTTCCTCGCCCGCTATCTCGAACGCATCGCGCCGCATTACCCGGTCGAGAGCGACGGGAAGGTGCTGCTGCGCTTCCCGCGCCTGTTCGTGGTCGCCGTTAGAGAAGGTTAGGGCCTACAGCCTTTTGATTTGAAACGCGGAGTCATCCCGGACGCAGCGAAGCCGAGATCCGGGATCCATGCCTGAACCTCCATCGGAAGCGCTCCGGCATGGATCCCGGGTCAAGCCCGGGATGACCCGCGTGGTTCCGAGTCACATCAGAATGGCCAAGCTCCGAAGCGGTCAGCTTCGGGCCGCTTCCGTCTTCTTGGCGGCGACATGCTCCTCGTCGGAGGCGCCAGCGCGCCAGTAGCTGACGACGAGGTTCTGGTCGCGCTCCGGCCTGAGCTTGCCGCGCGACGCCGCTCGGATCGCCTTGAACGCGGCATGTTCTGCTGCCGCCCAGAGATAGGTCGGGGGACCGTCCTCCGGCCAGTCGATGGTGGCGAAGGCATCCTGCAGCAGCGGTAGGCTGCCCGGCGCGGCGTTCCCACGATGCAGCCAGGTCAGCGAGATGCCGGTAGGGTGGCGCAGGGGCTGTTCCTCGCTGGCATCGGCGACCTCGATGAAGACCTGGCCCACGGCCTCGGCCGGCAGGTTCTCCAGCATCCGTGCCGCGGCCGGCATGCCGGTCTCGTCGGCGAGGAAGACATAGCGCTCGGCCGGCTTGAACCCGCGCCCGCCGGGGCCTGCCATGCCGATCCGGTCGCCGGCCTTGGCCCGGAAGGCGAAGGCCGAGCCCGGCCCGGCATCCTCGTGCAGTACGAAATCGAGCGCGACCGTGCCGGCAGCGACGTCGATCTCGCGGATCGTGTATTTGCGCACCAGCGGGCGGGTCTCCGCAGGCGAGGACAGCAGGAGCCCGTCATCGCCGACCATCGGCCAGCTCGGCTCGCTCACGCCCTCCGGCGGGATGAACAGGCGCACATGCAGCGCGTCGATATGGTCGTAGCGGGCGAGATCGTCGCCCTTGAAGCGGATGCGGGCCATATGTGGCGTGATCCGCTCGACGCCGATCACCGTCAGGATGCGGAATTCGGGCGGCAAAGCGGGGCCGGTGCCGTCGCCGCTCCAGCGCATCTCGGGCGTTGCGTCCTTCGGAGCGAACTCGATGACATGGCTGGCGATCGCGCGCTTCATGCCCAGCAGCGTGGCTGCGTCCGGCGCCTCGACGTGGACATCGAGCGCGTTGACCGACAGTTCGATGCACGCCCGGCTGCCGTCGAGAGCGATGATCGTCGTGCCGTCCTGCTCCGTGATCACGGCCTCGTGCTCGACGAGATGCTCGCAGAGCGGCTTCAGGACGCCCGCCGGGTTGGCGAGCGTGATCCGGGTCGAGGTGGCCAGCATGATGGTCTCCGTCAAGGCTTGGGCGGTGTCGCGATCCAGAGCGTCCCGTCGAGCGGGATCGCGGAGAAGCGGGCGCCCTCGGCAAGTGTCGCGGCGGGGTCGATATCGGCGAAGCGCTCCGGATGGAGCCATTTCGCCAGCGCCTCGATCGCGACGACATGCAGCGGGGTATCGTTGAACAGGTGCCAGAAGCCGAAGGCTCGCCGTTTCTCGATGGCGCTGAGCATCTTAAGCGAGGGCGTGGCCAAGAGCTTGGCGAAGCTCGCCGCAGCATCCGTCTCGCTCACCCCGAGGCCGAGGACGAGCCCGCCGAGCTTGCTGAGATGCGTGCCGCCGCTCGCGATATAGACGTCAGGATCGGCGCCGATGAGCTGTTCGAGGCCGATCTGCCCGGTCGCGCCCGGCAGCATCGCGGCGGCGATGTTGCGCCCGCCGGCGGCCTGGATGAACTCGTTGAACGTGCCTTGTCCGGCCGTCATGCAGCAATCGTAGCCGCCGGCATGGGCGTGGATGAAGACGGAGGGGCGCTTCGCGTCCGCGACGCGGCTCGCGATCCGCTTCATCCGCCCCTCGTAGAAGGCGATCAGGCGCTCGGTCTGTTCCTGCTGGCCGATGAGGATGCCGAGCGTCCTGAGGCTCGGCACGGTGTCGCGCAGCGGCTCCAGGTAGAAATCGACGACCGCGAGGGGGACGCCGGCGGCTTCCAGCTTTTCGACGAGGTCGCCGGGGCCGCGGCGCGTGCCGGCGAGCGATTTGCTGAGCACGACGAGATCGGGGCCGAGCGCGATTGCTCGTTCCAGCGAGAAGCCGGTGGCGGTCCCGCCATCGCCGACGAGGGGAAGCGCATTGATCGCCGGGAAGCGCGCCCGGTAGCGGGCGAGCCCATCGGGATTCTGGCGTTCGAGATCGCTGCCCCAGCCGGCGAGGATGCTGACGGGATCGGGATGGATCAGGCCGAGCGCGTTGAGTTGCCGGCCCTGCGCCAGCACGATGCGCTTGGCCGGCGCCGCGAGCCTGACGGTGCGGCCGAGGATATCGGTCGCGACGACCGGATCGGCCGCCATGGCCGGCAGCGCCGGCAGGCTTAAGCCGGCGAGGAGCAGCGAGCGCCTGTCGAGCATCATGCGGCTGCTGCCTTGTCCTGGGCCGTGCCGGCAAGTGCGAAGGCCACGGTGCGCGCGAGCATCGCTGGGATCACCGAGACGTGGTTCTCGCTGGGGAATTCGGTGAAGCTGCAATCGAGGCGGCCTGACGCGGTCAGGCGCGCCGCCATTTCCGCCGCGTTGTCGCGCATCCTTGCCCGCGCGAGACGCTCGGCCCGTTGCGGGGTGACGGCGAGCACCGGGTCCTGCTCATGGCTGCCAACCGTGATCAGGAGCCGTCCGGCCGAAGCCGAACCACCGCGCCGGAACATGTCCTCGCTCGCGAGGATGGCGCGGTCCTGCCACCAGATCGACGGGCTGCCGGCGGCGAGGGACGTAAACAGGCCGGGTCGGGTGAACAGCGTGTGCAGCACGAAGAGCCCGCCATAGGAATGGCCGGCGAGCGCGCGCCTTGCCGGGTCGAGTGGAGCGATCCGCGCGACGGCCGGCAGTATCTCCTCGACGATCATGTCGAGGAAGCGATCGGCGCCGCCGGGGACGGGCAGGAGATCGCGCTGGCGCCGCTCGGCATCGAAGGGCCGCTCATGGGGATAGCCGATCCCGATGACGACGGCCGGGCCGACGCTGGTCGCTTCCGGGCGTTGCGCCTGCAGGCGGGCGGCGGTGGCAGCCACCGGGAACAGCGCATGGCCATCGACCAGCACGAGGGTCGGGAAGCCGCATGCCGGAGCGGGCTGTTCCGGCACGGAGATCAGCAGCCGGTAGCGTGAGCCGTCCCGCGCCTCGAACTCGCGCTGCCAGGCCTGCGGCAGCGCGACGGGGGCGAATGCGGGGTCGGAAAGGCTGCCTGGCTGCATCGGCGACATCACCAGCGATAGGACAGTGTCGCGAGCACCGTGCGGCGCAGGCCGAAGGAACACTGCGTCGTGCCGTAGCAGCCGGAGATATACTCCTTGTCGAACAGGTTCTGGGCGTTGACCTGCACCTTCCAGCCCTTGAGTGCGGGGTTCGCCGCTGCGAGGTCGTAGCTGATCGCGGCATCGACCAGCGTGTAGTCCGGTGTGGAGAAGGTGTTGCCGGGATCGCCCGCGCCGCCGCCGACATAGCGCACGCCGGCGCCGAGCCCGAGGCCCGAGAGCGTCCCCGTCCGGAAGGTGTAATGCGCCCAGAGCGCCGCGGTGTGGCGCGGCACGACCGGCGGGCGCCTGCCGAGGTCGACGCCGTTGCTCTTCGTCACCTCGGCATCGGTATAGGTATAGGCTGCGACGAGGTCGAGATTGTCGAATACGGTTGCCCGAGCCTCGACCTCGACGCCGCGCGCCCGGATCTCGCCGGTCTGGATCTGGAAGGTCGGGTGGGCGAGGTCGGTCGTCGTGACGTTGCTCTGGGTCAGCTGGTAGACCGACGCCTGCAGGAAGGCGTTGGTCCCCGGTACTTCGTATTTGAAGCCGGCTTCGTATTGCTCGCCTTCGGTCGGCTTGAACGGCGTACCGCCGAAGGCCGTGCCGGCCACCGGCTCGAACGAGGTCGAGTAGCTGGCATAGGGCGCGAAGCCGTTGTCGAAATTGTACATCAGCGCGACGCGGCCGGTCCGCGCCGTGTCGTCCTGCTTGGTCAGGACGCCGGTGGACAGCGCGCGGGTGCGGGCCTCGGCGCGGTCGAAGCGGCCGCCGACCAGCAGCGAGAGCCGGTCGAGCTTGATCTGGTCCTGCAGGTAAATGCCGTACTGCGCGGTGGTCTGATTGGTGCTCGGCACGGTTGGCAGGACGAAGGGCAACCGCCCGTAGACCGGGTTGGTGAAGTCGAGCGACTGCACCGTGCCGCCGGCGCCGGTGGCGGCCTTGGCATCGGTCCAGTAGCCGTCGACACCGAACAGCACCTTGTGCGTCAGCGGCCCCGTGCGGAAATCGGCCTGGAGCTGGTTGTCGATGCCGGCGGTGCGGGCACGCTCGTTCGAGATCGTGGCGCGGCGCGTCAGCGTCTTCTGGTCGGCCGCGATGCCGCCGACCGCGACGGTGCGGTTGCGCGACTCGAGGTCGGAGATGCGGACGTTCTGGCGGAAGGTGAAGACGTCGTTGAAGCGGTGTTCGAAGGCGTAGCCGAGATTGGCCTGGTTGCGGCTATAGCCCTCGAAATTCGGTTCGCCCGGGAAGAACTCGCTGCGGATGCGGCCGGCGCGGCTCGGCAGCACGGTGCCGACCGCCGGGATGAAGCCGTAGAAGCCGGTTTCCGGGTCGCGCTGGAACGAGGCCATCAGGGTGAAGTTCGTCGCGCCGCTCGGCCGGTAGGTGAGCGAAGGCGCGATGAAGATGCGCTCCTCGCGGGTGTAGTCGACCTGCGTGTCCGCTGCCCGGCCGAGGCCGACGACCCGGTAGAGCCAGGTCTTCTGCGAGTCGATCGGTCCGCCGAAATCGAACGCCATCTGGGCGCGCTCATGGCTGCCGAACTGGAGCTGGACCTCGCCGTGCCGCTCCTCCTTCGGGCGCTTGCTGACCATGTTGACGATACCGCCGGGCTTCACCTGCCCGAACACCACCGAGGACGGGCCGCGCAGCACCTCGACCCGCTCCAGCCCCCAGGATTCGTAGGTCGGAACCAGGAAGTTGACGCCGCGCTGATAACGCAATCCGTCGAGATTGTTGACGAAGCCGGCACCGGACCCCGAGCCGCCGAACCCGCGGATGAAGACGCTGTCATAGCGCCCCATCGACAGGCGGGTCTCGCCGACCACACCGGCGGTATAGCGCAGAGCCTGGCTGACATTCTGCGCGCCCTGGTCGTCCATCTGGTCGCGCGTGACGACCGTGATCGACTGCGGCGTCTCCATGATCGGCGTATCGGTCTTGGTCGCGGTGTCGCTGCGGCGGGCGACATAGCCGTTGACCGGGCCGCCGGCGCGCTCGCCCTGGACCTCGATCGTATCGAGGCCGATCGCGGTGCCTGCCGACTGCGGTTGGGCGCCTTGCGCCAGCGCCGTGCCCGCTCGGCCGGCGAGAAGCGCGACCAGTGCCACGCCAGCCCGTCCCATCGCGCGATTGCTGCTGTTGATCCCGATCATACCCGTAATCCTGCCCCTGGCGCCTGCGCGCCCTCGTCTCCGGGGTTCTTTCAGGAAGGCTGCCGGGCCGGCAACGCGCTTGGCTTTCGATCGCGGCAGTATTTCTTTCGGTCGCGTTTCGAACGCGTCCAAGCAAGAACGGGAGGGCAGATTCATGGCCTGGATCAGCGCAGCGAGCTCGGCGCGACGCCGAAACGCTTGCGGAACAGCCCGGAGAAATGCGCCGGGCTATAGCCGACCTGGAAAGCGGCGACGGCGACGGTTGTCTCCCCGCTCGCGATCATCGCATAGGCCTGCTGCAGGCGCTGCTCCTGCAGATACTCGAAGACGCTGGCGCCGAATTCCGTTCGGAAGGCCGATGTGAGCTTGGTCGGGTTGAGCCCGCTTTCGCGCGCCAGTTCCGCCAGGCTGAGGGGCTCCCGCAAGGTTTCGAGCAGGCGGTCGCGGGCCGCATGAACCTGCTCGCGCAGGCGCGGGTTGAGCCTTGCCGGGCGGACGGGCCGCTCGCCGAGCATCCGGTCCAGCACCAGCGCGCCGAGTTCGAGCGCCTTGCCGGCGAGATAGAGCGGGCGCAGTGCCTCGCCGACCGGGCATTCCGCCATCTGCAGCGCCAGCGAGCGGATCGGGGCATCGGCCGGGCGCACCCAGACGCCGGCATCGTCGGAGCAGGCGAGGCGCGCGGCCTTGGCGACATCCGGCCCGAACTCGCGGGCGACGAAATCGAAGTCGAACTGCATCAGCGCGCAGCGCAGCGCGCCGTCCGCGAGGCCGGTGCGCTGCTGCATATGCTCGCCGCCATTGGCGGCGACGAGCACTGTCGGCCCGTCGAGAACGACGGCGGGGCGGTCGTCGAGCTCCAGTGCCTGCCGGCCTTCGAGCATGACCGCGACCTTGAGGCCTGGCCGCATCGGGCCGACGATCCGCTCGCCTTCCTGGATCAGGAACGTGCCGGCGGAGAGCGAGAGATTGCGCGAGAACAGCTCCAGGCTCGTGGCAGATTTCTGTACGGGGCTGGAACCGGCGTGCATCGCGACCTCTGTGAGGAGGTGACGTCTATCCGAAGCTGGAGTAAAAAACAAACAATATCAATAGTTTAAATGAATTCTAAGGTGCGCTCACCGCCCTCCGGCGTCATTCCGGACAAGCGGCGAAGCCGCGCCGATCCGGAATCCATCGAAGGGCGCTCACGCCCGCGATGGCTTCCGGGTCTCCGCTTCGCTCCGCCCGGAATGACGGCGTCTTCTGGTCGAGCGTCGTGGGCCTTGAGCGTTCGTTGATCAGCGAAGGGGTAGGGGCGGATGTCGGGCTGGCGCCTCAGAGATAGGGCGGCGTGCAGGCGCTGACGACGATGCAGCGTTCCGTCCCGATATTGCGGTAGCGATGCGGGATGCGGCTGTCGAAGAGATAGGCATCGCCGGGCTTCAGCACCTTGATCTGATCGCCGACGGTGATCTCGAGCTCGCCGGCCAGCACCACGCCGCCTTCATGGGATTCGTGCTTGAGCATGGCGGCGCCGGTATCGGCGCCGGGATCGTAGGATTCGTGCAGGATCTGCAGGTTATGGGCCTGCGCGTCCCCGACCTGGCGGAAGGACATCTGGCCCCGGCTCTCGCCGCCATTGACCTGGTGCAGGCGCGAGGTCAGGTCCAGCAGGTCTGAGGCTTCGAAGAACACCTTGTCGCGCGGCGTCCGTTCCTCGTCAAAAAAACTCACCATCGTCATCGGAATGCCGCCGAGAATCTTGCGCAGCGACGCGACGGAGGGACTGTTCCGGTTCTGCTCGATCAGCGAGATCAGGCTATGGGTCACGCCTGAACGCGCCGCGAGTTCGCGCTGGGAAAGCCCGGCCGCCAACCTGATTTCCTTTAGCCTGCCGCCGACGTCAAAGCTCATGGTTGTTCCGTTCCCCCATCCTGCGCGCCTTGTCGTTCCTGCGCGTCATGCAGGGGCCGCTTGCTCGACGGCCCTTGCCATGTTCAATATTCTGAGCAATGCTGCCGGAAAGCCAATAAGAAAATAGTGTCATGGGGAACCGGCGGAGTGGAATAGTTTTCGCGTTCAAAGCACACCGTCCAGACTAAAAACCTCATTCGATACGAGAGGGCTGCCGGCTCGCGGATGATCGCGCGCATGGCACGGGAGATGCTTGCCGAAGACTATCGCCTCGCCAATGCCTCGCGGCGAGAATTCAACAGGGAAAGCAGGGTAATCCAGGCCGATGACGCAAGCCGAGACCGTTTTGTTGAATGGCCGCATCTTCTGCGGCTTGGCGGAAGGCTTCGTCGAAGCCCTGGCGATTGGCGGGGGGAAGGTTCTGGCCGCCGGCCCGGCCGCCGATGTCGCCACCCTGCAAGGGCCGGCTACCCAGGTCATCGACCTCGCAGGCCGCGTGGCCATTCCCGGCCTGAACGATGCGCATATGCATCTGCTGCCGCTCGGTCTCGCGATGAGCGAGGTCAATCTGCGCCCCGAGGAGGGCGTCAACAGCATCGACGAGATCCTGCGCCGCATCGCCGCCGCGGTGAAGGGCAAGAAGCCCGGCGAATGGGTCACCGGCCGCGGCTATGACCATAACGAGCTGGCCGAGGCCCGCCATCCCACGGCCGAGGAACTCGACCGCGTCGCGCCCGACAACCCCGTCTATATCAAGCGCACCTGCGGCCATGTCGGCGTCGTCAACGGCCGCGCCATGGCGGCGGCCGGGATCGGCCACAACACGCCGAGCCCCGATGGCGGCCTGATCGAGCGTCGCGACAACAAGCTCACCGGCCTGCTGGCCGAGAGCGCCATGCGCCTGATCGTCGAGGCGATGCCGAAGCCGAGCGCCGCCGAACTCAAGGCCGCGATCGAGAAGGCCGGGCACTACATGCTCGCGCAGGGCTTCACCAGCGTGATGGATGCCGGCGTCGGCATGCTCGCCGGCATGGCCGAGATCGAGGCCTATGAGGAGGTCGCGCGCGCCGGCACCCTGCCGGTCCGCACCTGGGTCTGCATCTATGGCAATGCCGACGGCATCGGCGACGAGGCCCATGCGGCGGGCTATCGCTTCGGCCGCGAGACCGGCCTCCTGCGCTACGGCGCGATGAAGGTCTTCGGCGACGGCAGTGCCGGCGGTCTGACCGCGGCAATGACCGAGCCCTACCTGGTCGGCGACCCCGATAATCGCGGCATCTTCATCTATTCCGATGCCGACATGCATCGCTATCTCCGGCACTACCACGAGCTCGGCTACCAACTCGCGATCCACGCGATCGGCGACGCCGCGATCGAGCAGGTGCTCTCCGGCATGGAGAAGGCCGACAGCCCCGCGCATCCGATCAAGGGCCGCCGCCACCGCATCGAGCATTGCGGCTTCCTGACCGACGGCCAGCTCGCCCGCATGGCTGCCTCCGGCATCGACCCGGTGCCGCAGCCGGCCTTCATCTACGAGTTCGGCGATCTCTACGTGATCAATCTGGGCGAAGAGCGCGCCGGCGCCTCCTATCCGATGCGCAAATGGCTCGATGGCGGCCTGCATGCGGCGGCCAGCTCGGACGCTCCCGTCTGCGCCACAGACCCGTTCAAGAACCTCTTCACGATGGTCACCCGACAGACCAAGCGCCATACCGAGATCGGCGGCGCCGAAAAACTGAGCATGGAGGAGGCGGTCCATGCCTATACCTTGCTCGGCGCCTATACCCAGTTCGCCGAGGACAAGCTCGGCCGGCTGATGCCCGGCCAGCTCGCCGACATCGCCGTGCTCTCGCACGACATCTTCGCGATCCCCGTCGAGAAGGTCGAGAACGAGGTGCGTTGCGACCTGACCCTGCTCGGCGGCGAGGTCGTCTTCGACCGGCATGGCCAGCTCGCGGCTGCCGCGCAATAGGCCGGGGACCTCCGCGATGCTCAAACATACGCTGCAAAGGCTGCTGCTGGTCCTGCCGGTGATGCTCGGCGTGCTGCTGATCGGCTTCCTGCTGATGCAGGTCGTGCCGACCGATCCGGCCCAGGTCCGCGCCGGCCCGACCGCGACCCAGGATGTGGTCGAGGCGATCCGCCAGGAACTCGGGTTGAACCAGCCGCTCTGGAAGCAGTTCGCGATCTATATCGGGCGCCTGGCGCAGGGTGATCTCGGCGTCTCCATCATCAACAACGTCCCGGTGACGCAGGAACTCGGCAACACCATCGGCCCGACGCTGGAGCTGATGCTGGCTTCGCTGATCTGGGCGATCCCGCTCGGCATGTTCCTCGGCACGGTCGGCGCCTATTACCGGGGCTCGCTGATCGACCGGGCGATCATGGCTTTCTCGGTTGCCGGTGTCTCGCTGCCGGTCTTCTTCCTCGGCCTCGGGCTGATCTGGCTCTTCGGCTTCTATTACCCAATCCTGCCCTTCACCGGCCGCACCGGCCCGCTCTGGACCTGGGAGGGCATCCAGGGGATCATCCTGCCGGCGATCACGCTGGGCGGCGTCTTCGTCGGTCCGGTCGCGCGCATGACCCGCACCTCGGTGCTGGACGAGCTCGGCGCCGACCATGTCCGCACCGCCCGCGCCAAGGGTCTCGGCGAGGCCACGGTCGTGCTGCGCCACACCCTGCGCAACGCGCTGGTCCCGGTCGTCACGCTGATCGGTCTGCAGATCGGCTTTCTGCTCGGCGGCGCCGTCGTCACCGAGACCGTCTTCTCATGGCCGGGTATCGGCCGGCTCGCGGTCGGCGCCATCCTGTCGAGCGACCTGCCGATGGCGCAGGGCACGATCATCATGCTCTCGCTCGGCTTCATTCTGGTCAATCTCGCGGTGGACGTTCTCTATGCCGTACTCGATCCGCGCGTGAGGGGCACCTGATGAACTCCCCCATGAAGCTCGATCGCAACGCGCTCCAGCCCGGCGCCAAGACGGTCGAGGCGGCCGTCAGCGTCGCCGCCGCAACGCCCGTCCGCCGCAAGACCGTGCTCCGGATGCTGATTTCCGATGTCGGCTCCTGCATCGCGCTGGCGCTCGTGGTCCTCGCCATCCTCGGTGCAATCTTCGCTCCCTGGCTCGCACCGACCGACCCCTTCGGCAACGACCTCGCCAACACGCTGAAGCCGCCCGGCGAGATGGGCCTGCTCGGCACGGACGGGCAGGGCCGCAACATGATCACGCGCTTGCTCTACGGCTTGCGCACGACCTTGCTGATGGGCTTCGCCTCGGTTGTCTTCGGTTGCGCGATTGGCGGCATCATCGGCTTTGCCGCCGCCTACTATCCGAAACTGTCCGGCGTGCTGATGCGGTTCATGGACGTACTCTTGTCCTTTCCCGCGATCCTGTTCGGCCTCGCCATCGCCGCGATCTTCGGCCCTGGCCTGCTCGCGGTCATCATCGCGCTCTCGATCGCGACCGTCCCGCTGATGGCGCGCGTCGTGCGCGGCTCGGCGCTGGTCGTGCTGCAGCAGGGCTATATCGAGGCGGCGCGCTCGCTGGGCCTGAGCGACCTGCGCATCATCCTGCGCTATGTCCTGCCGAACTGCCTCTCGGCCATCTTCGTCTTCGTCACCTTGCGCTTCGGCCAGGTCATCCTGCTCGGCGCGGCGCTGTCGTTCCTGGGCCTCGGCGCCCAGCCGCCGACCGCCGAGCTCGGCGCCATGGCGGCGGACGGGCGCAACTTCCTGTTCTTCGCGCCCCATGTCTCGGTCCTGCCGAGCCTGGTGATCTTCGCGGTGGTGTTGGCCTTCAACGTGCTTGGCGACTCCCTGCGGGACGCCCTCGATCCCAAGCTGCGCAAATAGCGCCGTCATCAACCAAGAAGCGTCAAAAAGGGGACTTGCTCGATGCTGAAACTCTCAACTCTGCTTCTCGCCGGCGCCGCTGCCGCAAGTTTCGCGGCTCTGCCCGCGGTCGCCCAGCAGAAGGCGCCGCTCTCGATCCTGCGCGTCATCGATGCCGACAACTACGACCCGATCCGCACCACCGCGACCGCGGCGGCCGAGGTCATGTACATGCTGGCCGACACGCTGGTGACGGTCGATTTCGACATGAAGACGATCAAGCCAGGCCTCGCCGAGAGCTGGACGGTCTCGCCCGACGGCACGACCTACACCTTCAAGATCCGCAAGGACGTGAAGTTCTGCGACGGCCGGCCGATGACGATCGACGACGTCGTCTACTCGCTGAAGCGCTGGACCGACCCGGCCAACAAGTCGCCGGTGTCGTTCCGCGCCGGGCCGGTCAAGGACATCCGCGCCGATGGTGATTCCACGCTGATCTACGAGCTGAAGGAGCCCTATAGCGACCTGATGTTCCAGCTCGCTTTGTCCTTCGCCTCGGTGGTCGACAAGGCGACCGTCGAGAAGCTCGGGCCGAATTTCGGCGTCCAGGGCTTCAACGGCACCGGCCCCTATTGCTGGTCGAAATGGACCCCGCGCCAGGAGCTCGTGCTCAAGAAGAACCCGCATTATTCCTGGGGCCCGCCGATCTACAAGGACCCGAAGCCGCAGATCGACGAGATCGTCTGGAAGGTCATTCCCGAGTCGAATACGCTGATGGCTGCGATCCAGGCCAAGCAGGCCGACGTGACCTATTACATGCCCTATATCGCGCTCGATACGATGCAGCGCATCCCTGGCATGACGGTGCAGCGGCAGGAAAACTACATCTACGACGTCTTCATGGGCTTCAAGGTCGACAAGCCCGTGGCGAGCGACAAGGTCATCCGCCAGGCCGCGAACATGGCGACCAACAAGGAAGCGATCGCCAAGGCGATCTTCTTCGGCAAGGGCCAGACCCTGCCCTCGCTGCTCAACCCGGCGGTGGTCGACTACGACAAGTCCTCGGCCGACAAGATGCCGAAATACGACCCGGCCGGCGCGGCCAAGCTGCTCGACGAGGCCGGCTGGAAGCCGGGCGCCGACGGCATCCGCGAGAAGGATGGCCAGAAGGCCAGCTTCACGGTCTACGGCATCCGCAACGACTCGAATCCGCGGATCTCCGAGGCGATGCAGGCGGATCTGCGCAAGGTCGGCATCGACATGAAGATCCAGCTCTGGGACGCGACCGTCGCCTGGGGCAAGCTGGCGACGCAGGAGTTCGACGCCTTCCTGATGTCCTACCCCTATGTGACGGCGACGGAGGCGATGAGCCTCTATTTCCGCAGCCAGCAGGCGCCGACGCCCAACCGGATGAACTGGAAGAACCCCAAGACGGACGAACTGCTCAAGGCTGCCTCGATGGCGACCGATGCGGACAAGCGCAAGCAGGCCCTGGCCGAGGTCCAGACCCAGCTCACCGAGGCGAATGTCTGGGTGCCGCTGGTCTCGCAGCCGCTCTGGGTCGTCGCGACCGATCGGGTCGAAGGCGCGCGCGCCCACGGTCTCTACGGAGCCGGCCTCTACAAGGGGCTCGACCTCAAACTGAAGCGCTGAACTTCTTCGGCGCCGCGCGGCGAGAACCGCGCGGCGCTTTTTCTATGTCTGGCCGCTAGGGAGGAAATGTCATGACGATCACGGTCATCAAGAACGCCGAAGTCGTTGTCGCCTGGGATGCGGAAGCCTCCCGGCACGTTTATCTGCACAATGCCGATGTCGCCTTCGAGGACGGCACGCTGCGCTATGTCGGGCCGCGCTATGAAGGCCAGGCCGACGAGACCGTCGACGGCAGCGGGCGCATGGTCATGCCCGGCCTCGTCAACATCCATTCGCATCCCTCGAGCGAGGCGCTGAACAAGGGCTTCCTCGACGAGCTCGGCTCGCCCGCGCTCTACAATTCCTCGCTCTACGAATTCATGCCGATCCTGCGGCCCGATGCCGAGACGGTGCCGGATTGCGTGCAGGTCGCCTATTCCGAGCTGTTGCTCTCCGGCGTCACCACGCTCGCCGATCTCTCGGTCGCCCATCCCGGCTGGATCGATCTTGCGGCCAATAGCGGCCTGCGCGTCTGCGTCTCGCCGATGTTCCGTTCGGCGCGTTGGTACACCAAGAACGGCCATGTCGTTGAGTACGAGTGGGACGAGAAGGCTGGCGAGGCGGCCATGGAGACCGCCTTCGATGTCATCGAGCAGGCGCAGAAACACCCTTCAGGGCGCCTCTTCGGCATGGTCTGCCCGGCGCAGATCGACACCTGCAGCGAGGGCCTGATCAAGGACAGCCACGCCGAAGCCAAGCGCCGTGGCCTGCCCTGGCAGATCCACGCGGCCCAGTCGACGGTCGAGTTCCACGAGATCACCCGCCGCCATGGCGTGACGCCGATCCAGTGGCTGGAGAAGCTCGGCGTGCTCGGCAAGACCAGCATCGTCGGCCACGGCATCTTCCTCGACGATTACCCGCGCGTCGGCTGGCACAGCCGCCGCGATCTCTCGCTGCTGGCCGAGACCGACACGGTGGTCGCTCATTGCCCGACGGTGTTCATGCGCCGCGGCATCGCGCTCGACGATTTCGGGCGCTATCGCCGCGCCGGTATCCGCATCGGCATGGGTACCGACACCTATCCGCACAACATGCTCGAGGAGATGCGCCATGTCGGCTACGTCGCCCGCATGATGGCGGAGAACCCGCGCACGCTTACCACCACCGATATCTTCGAAGCCGCGACCACGGCGGGCGCCGCCGCGCTCGGCCGCGACGACATCGGCCGCCTCGAAGCGGGCTGCAAGGCCGACCTCGTCATGGTCGACCTCAAGCACCCGATGATGCAGCCGCGTCGCGACCCCGTGCGCAGCATGGTCTATGCCGCCGCCGAGCGCGCCGTCGACCGCGTCTATGTCGACGGCAAGCTGGTCGTCCGCGACGGCACCGTGCTGACCATGGACTATCCGGCTGCGGCCCTGCGCCTCCACGAAGGCCAGAAGCGGACGGAGGCGGCCGCGCCCGGCAACGACTGGATCAAGCGCCCGGTGACGGATTATTCGCCGCTGACCTTCCCGGTGAAGTGAACGGGAGCGGCCCCATTTTGCGCGGAAACACGGCGTCATCCCGGGCTTGACCCGGGATCCATGCCGGAGCGCTTCCGAACAAGGTTCAGGCATGGATCCCGGATCTCCGCTTCGCTGCGTCCGGGATGACCCGCGCTTGATGAGACGCAACATGCTGGCGCATCGCTGCATCGTGAGGCCCCTGCGTCACGCCGCCCGCTTTCGGACGGCGCGATCCCGCGATAGGTTGTGCCCATGTCGCAGGCAGACGAGACAACGCAGACGGAGGCCGGCTCGTCGAGCCGTCTTGGCCTCATGCTGATCGGCGGAGGCTTCTTCGCCCTGTTCCTCACCGGCCTGCTGCTCTGGTGGCGCGAAGGCGATCGGCTCTTCACCGACGGTCTGATCGCCGCCATCGTCGCATGCTTCTAGGCATCGGCCCGAAAAGTGGGAGCCGGTTTTCGGATCCGGCCGATGCATGGAAAAATCGCTGTCTAGCGGCTATCGCCGCCTGCCCGGGAAATTCTCCGTGAACCGCCGTCTCGTCCTGCCCCTCGTCGTCTTCCTGGTCGGGGCGCTCGCGCTCGCCGCAGCCGCGATCCTGACCTTCTCGCCCGGCCGCCAGGGCAGTGGCAGCGGCGTCGCCAGCGTCGGCGGCCCGTTCACGCTGACGACGCAGGAGGGCAAGCCGCTCTCCGATACCGACCTGAAGGGCTCGCCCTTCCTGGTCTTCTTCGGCTTCACCCATTGCCCGGACATCTGCCCGACCAAACTCTTCGAGATTTCCGAGGCTTTGCGCGCGGCCGGTGACGGCGCCAAGGCGAAGGGGCTCAAAGCGCTCTTCATCACGGTCGATCCCGAGCGCGATACGCCGGACGCGATGAAGAGCTATCTCGGCTCCTTCGACCCTCGTATCGTCGGCCTGAGCGGCGACCGGCCGGCGATCGACGCGGTGGTCAAGGCCTATCGCGCCTATGCCAAGAAGGTGCCGCTGAAGGATGGCGACTATACGATGGACCATACCGCCTTGGTCTATCTGATGGGCAAGGACGGCAAGTTCGTCGGCGCCTTCAATATCGAGCAGCCTCCTGCGCAGGCGGCCGCGGAATGGCTGCGTCACTCGTAGTCGGTTCGATCGGCGCGCGCTGGCGCGCCAGTCCATGCTCGGTCTTGTTCCAGACGAAGCGGCGATTGAAGTACTCGTAGAACGCCATCCAGGCGGCGACCGAGACCAGCGCGTAATAGAGCGGCAGCAGCGGCACGAGCAGCAGCAGGCCCGGTGAGCCCCGGCGCAGCGCGCCGACGATCGGCGGCACGAACAGCGCGACGCTGCCGAGCAGCCAGACGCCGAGCGCGATGATCGAGGTCAGGGTCGCGGCGGTGCCGACTGGTTCGAACAGCGATCCGTCCCAATAGGCGATCAAGGCGGCTATCGCGAAAGCAGGATAGCCCAGCGCCGTCGCGACGGTGCCGAAGACCAGCGACAGGAAGGCGAGTGTCGCCGCGACCCCGGCCTCGCGCACCAGCCGCAGGGGCGCGCGCGAATGCGTCACCAGCGTCTGGATATAGCCCTTGATCCAGCGCGAGCGCTGCTTGAGCCAGGCAGGGATAGAGATCGGCGCCTCCTCGCGAGTGTTGGAGGGCAGGTCGCCGATGCGATAGCCGGCGCGCACCAGCCGGAAGCCGAGATCGGCATCCTCGGTCACGTTCCAGGCATCCCAGCCGCCGACCGCACGTAGCGCTTCCGTGCGGAAATGGTTGGAGGTTCCGCCCAGCATGATCGGTAGCTGGAACTGCAGCAGGCCGGGGTTGAGCACCTCGAACAACCCGGCATATTCGAGCGCGAACAGGCCGGGCAGCACGCCCTCCTCGGCATGGTCGATCACCAGTCGCGCCTGCAGGCAGCCGAGTTCCTTCGGGCCGCCGAGGAAGCGCGCTGCCGCCATGCGCAATTGCTGCGGATCGGGAATGTCCTCGGCGTCGTAGATCGTGAAGAGCGCCCCGCGCGCTTCGAGCAGGGCGAGGTTGAGCGCACGCGGCTTGGTGCGCGGAAAGCCGGGTGGAACGACGGTCACGCAGAAATGCGGCGGCAGTGCCATCTGCGCCAGCGCGCCGCTCATGGCGGTGTCGTCGGCTTCGATCAGCAGGCGGATGTCGAGCTTGGCTGCGGGATAGTCGAGCGCACTGAGCGCATCCGTCAATTGCCGGAGCACGGCAAGCTCGCGATAGAGCGGCACTGCGACCGTGTAGACGGGCAGGCGGGCATCGTCGATCCGCCAGCGATGGCTGCGCCAGAGATCGGGCGCCGTGCGCTCGAGCGAGGCCGCAAGCCGCAGCAGGATCAGGCCGAGGAAGAGCGGGCCGAGCAGCAGCGCGAGCCCGAAGAAGGTTTCGAGCGGGGCGAAGACGCCGCCGATCGCGGCAGCGGAGATGCCGCAGCCGGCGGCGATCCCCTGGCCGCGGCTGGCGCCGGTCCGGGCGCTGTCGCGGGCGAGGCCGGCGGGATCGAGCCCGGCCGCGTGCTCGGCCAATAGCTCGGCATTGCTGCGGCGCAGGGCGTCGCCGAAATCGCGTGGCGTCGTCACCGCGATGTCGTCTCGGTCGCGCGGCCCGGCCTCGAGCATCCGCCTGAGCGACGGCCCCTCGGGCGCGAGAATGAAGCGGAAGCGGGCGGCTCCGTCGGTCGGCGCGATGCCCTGGCGCAGGATGGCGTCGTGCCCACCGCCGGGCTTGAGCGGCGGAGGCTGCGCCAGGAAGGCGAGCCCCATCTCGGCGGCCAGCGCCCGGTAGAAGCCGCTCTCGTCGATCAAGCCCTGCGCGATCGTTTCGCGGGCCGGTTCGGTGTGGTTCCGCCGGGCTTTCTCCGCGACATCCGTGAGACGCGAGGGCGGCAGGCCATGCCGCGTCAGGAAGGCGAGTTCGATCGGCAGGCCTGCGGAGGCAGGCCCAGACACATCCGGACTGTCGTCGTTACCGCTGCCCCCCACTGGCCCCGGTCCCGCTCCACGCAACGATGCCCGGTGCGGAGGCACCGGGCGCAACCGATGGTTGCTGTTGACGCTACGGAAGTCGAGGGGCCGCGCCTAGAACTTTGGGCGGGGCCTTCAGGCGTCAGCGCGCCGCCAGAATCTCCGCGACCTGCGGGATGTCCTTGTCGCCGCGGCCGGAGAGATTGACCACCATCAGGTGATCCTGCGGCTTCTGCGGGGCGAGATCGGCGACGCGGGCGAGCGCATGCGCGCTCTCCAGCGCTGGAATAATACCTTCCAACCTTGAGATGAGCTGGAACGCCTCCAGCGCCTCTTCGTCGGTGGCCGAGAGATACGTCGCCCGGCCGATATCGTGCAGCCAGGAATGCTCCGGGCCGATGCCGGGATAGTCGAGTCCGGCCGAGATCGAATGGGCGTCCTTGATCTGCCCGTCATCGTCCATCAGCAGGAAGGTGCGGTTGCCGTGCAGCACGCCGGGGCGCCCGCCGGTGAGCGAGGCCGCATGCAGTCCGCTCGGGATGCCGTGGCCGGCCGCCTCGACGCCGTAGATCTCGACGGAGGAGTCGTCGAGGAAGGGGTGGAACAGCCCCATCGCATTCGAACCGCCGCCGATGCAGGCAATCAGCGAATCGGGAAGACGGCCTTCGGCCTCTTGCATCTGCTCGCGGGTCTCCTTGCCGATGATCGACTGGAAGTCGCGCACCATCGCCGGATAGGGATGGGGGCCTGCGACCGTGCCGATGCAGTAGAAGGTCGTCGCGACATTGGTGACCCAGTCGCGCAGCGCCTCGTTCATCGCGTCCTTCAGCGTCTTGGTGCCGGATTCGACCGGCACAACGGTGGCGCCGAGCATCTGCATCCGGAACACGTTGGGCGCCTGCCGGGCGACGTCGACCGCGCCCATGTAGACGATGCATTCCAGCCCGTAGCGGGCGCAGAGCGTCGCGGTGGCGACGCCGTGCTGGCCGGCGCCGGTCTCGGCGATGATGCGCTTCTTGCCCATGCGCCGCGCCAGCAGAATCTGGCCGAGCACGTTGTTCACCTTGTGGGAGCCGGTATGGTTCAGCTCCTCGCGCTTCAGGTAGATCTTGGCGCCACCGAAATGGTCCGTCAGGCGCTCGGCGAGATAGAGCGGCGAGGGCCGGCCGACATAGTGCTTCAGCCCGCTGGTCATCTCGGCGTGATAGGCCGGGTCGGCCTTGGCGGCCTTGTAGGCCTCTTCCAGCTCGAGGATCAGCGGCATCAGCGTCTCGGCGACGAAGCGGCCGCCGAACAGGCCGAAGCGGCCGTTCTCGTCGGGGCCGTTGCGATAGCTGTTCGGGGTCGAGGGGGCGTTCATGCCGTCAAACCTTCTTGCACTGGCATCGGACCGAAAAGTGGATCGCACTTTTCGGGAGAATCCGATGCAACGACCAAATTATGGATCACCGTTGTCGCGTCCGCTAGGACGCACGGCGATCCAGCGCCGCGGCCTTGCGGGCCGATGCGATGAATTTCGCGATCCGGTCGGGATCCTTGATCCCCGGCGCGCTTTCGACGCCCGAGGAGACATCGACGCCCGCCGGCCTGGTGATGCGAACCGCCTCGGCGACATTCGCCGGATCGAGCCCGCCCGATAGCATGAAGCGCTGCGAGGGGTCGAGGCTGGCAAGAAGCGCCCAGTCGAACGGTTTGCCATGCCCGCCGGGAAAGGCCGCGTCCTTCGGCGGCTTGGCGTCGAGCAGGATGAGATCGGCGGCATCGCGATAGCCCGCGACGGCCCTGAGGTCTTCCGCCGTCGCGATGCCGAGCGCCTTCATCACCGGCCGGTCGACGGCGCGGCGCAGCGCGGCGGTCTGTTCCGGGGTCTCGCGGCCATGGAACTGGAACCAGTCGGGCTTCAGCACTTCCGCGAGCTCCGCCGCCTGCGGCTCGCTCCAGTCGACGACGAGCGCGACGATCTCCGTCTTGCCGCGGGCGATCGCCGCCAATTCCCTGGCGCGCTCCAGCGTGACGTAGCGTGGGCTTTTCGGGTGGAAATTCAACCCGATCATGTCCGCGCCGGCCGCGAGCGCGGCCTCCAGCGTCTCGGGCGTCGAGAGGCCGCAGATCTTGATCAGGAAGGGCGAACCAGTGGACATGGCCCGGCGTTTAGCACGGTCTGTTCGCGGGCGCATGCCGTACTTGCGACATGATGACGAAGGAAGCCATGTTCGGACAGGGCGAAGAGGGGGGCGGGTTGATCCGGCTGGACATGGGCAGGCGCGGGCTGACGATGATGGCGGGCCTGCTCGCTATCACCGGACTTGTCGTGGCCGTGTTCTACTATGTCGGCCAGCCGCGGACCCTGCGCCTTGCGGTCGGGCCGCTCGGCTCCGAGGATGCCCGGATGGCGGCGGCTTTCGTGCAGGGCCTCAACCGCGACAAGGCTTCCATCCGCCTGCGCCTCGTCCTGACCGAGGGTTCCGAGGACAGCGCCAGGAAGATCGATGCGGGCCAGGCCGATCTCGCCATGCTGCGCGCCGACATCGCGATGCCCTCGACCGCCGACACGGTGCTGATCACCCGCCGGACCTTTCCGTTCTTCATCACCAGAGCCGAGACCGCGATCGGCCGCATTGCCGAGTTGCGTGGCCGCAAGATCGGAGTCGGGCGCAATCCGGCCGGCAATGCCGCGCTGTTGAAGCGGGTGCTGGCGCAATACGAGGTCAGGCCGGAAGAGGTCGAGATCGTCAAGCTCAGCCAGGAGGAGATTGTGCCGGCGGCGAAGGAGAAGCGCATCGATGTCTTCTTCTCGATCAATGCAGTGGGCTCGCACACCAATAATGACGCCTTGCGCCGCCTGCGCGAGGCCTGGGGCAACGACCCCGTCCTGATCCCCGTCCGCGAGGCCGATGCGCTCGCCTTGCGCTACCGGGCGATCGAAGCCGGCGAGATCGTGCGCGGCGCATTGGGCGGCGATCCGCCGCGTCCGGCCGAGAGCCTCCAGACGATATCGATCACGTCGCGCCTCGTCGCGGCGCAGAGCCTCGACGACAATCTCGTCGGCGAACTCACCAAGGACATCCTGGGCCTGCGCCTGACGCTGGCCTCGGAACTCCCTGCCGTGCAGGCGCTGGAGACGCCCTCGACCGACAAGGACGCGCCGTTGCCGGTCCATTCGGGCGCCGCCGCCTATATCGACGGGGAGCAGGAGAGCTTCTTCGACCGCTATGGCGACTGGTTCTATATCGGCGCCATGGCCCTCTCGGCTTTGGGCACGGGCGGTGCCGCGCTGCTCGGCCGCGAGAGCGCCAACCGGCGTCGGCGCGCCATGTCGGGTCTCGACGAGTTGCTGGCATTGCTCGCCTTGATCCGTGCCTGCGAAGACGAGGAGGAGCTGATGCGGCTCGGCCGCGAGGCTGACCAGATTCTCACCCGCGTGCTCGCCGACTATGCCAAGGGTGATCTCGACACGGCGGCGCTCGCCGCCTACCGCCTTGCCATCGATCAGGTCGGCCGGGCAGTCGCCGAACGCCAGCGGGCGTTGGCGGAAGACTGAGGCGCATTTACTTTTCGGCAGGCTCGGCGGTTGCCGAAAAGCCCGTCAGCGTTTATGTGCAGCGCAACGAATTCCAGATTCACGTGAAACAGGCTGCGCCGGCAGGGCTTCGAACCTGGCCGGCTCGTGGCCTTGAAAGCAAGGCCCAGACCCGCATGTCCATGCGCAACATCGCCATCATCGCGCACGTCGACCATGGCAAGACGACCCTCGTCGACAAGCTGCTGCAGCAGTCCGGCACGTACCGCGACAACCAGCGCGTCATCGAGCGCGTCATGGATTCCAACGATCTCGAGAAGGAGCGCGGCATCACCATCCTGGCCAAGGCGACCTCGGTCGTCTGGAAGGATACGCGCATCAACATCGTCGACACTCCCGGCCACGCCGATTTTGGCGGCGAGGTCGAGCGCATCCTGAACATGGTCGACTCGGCCATCGTGCTGGTCGACGCCGCCGAGGGCCCGATGCCGCAGACCAAGTTCGTGGTCTCCAAGGCGCTGAAGCTCGGCCTCAAGCCGATCGTGGCGATCAACAAGGTCGACAAGCCCGACGCCCGCACCACCGAAGTCATCAACGAGGTCTTCGACCTCTTCGCCGCGCTTGACGCGACCGACGAGCAGCTCGACTTCCCGATCCTCTACGGTTCGGGCAAGCAGGGTTGGATGGCCCACTCGCCGGAAGGCCCGCAGGATAACGGCCTCGCCCCGATGTACGACCTCATCCTCTCGCATGTGCCGGAGCCCAAGGTCGAGGAAGGCCCGTTCCGCATGATCGGGACGCTGCTTGAGGCCAACCCCTATCTCGGCCGCATCATCACCGGCCGCGTCACCTCGGGCACGGCGAAGCCGAACCAGACCGTGAAGGTGCTCTCGGGCGACGGCTCGACCGTCGAGACCGGCCGCATCTCGAAGATCCTCGCCTTCCGTGGCCTCGAGCGCCAGCCGATCGAGGAGGCCGTCGCCGGCGATATCGTCTCGATCGCTGGCCTGGTGAAGGGCTCCGTCGCCGACACCTTCTGCGACCCCTCCGTCACCGAGCCGATCGAAGCCCAGCCGATCGACCCGCCGACGGTGTCGATGACCTTCATGGTCAACGATTCCCCGCTCGCCGGCACCGAGGGCGACAAGGTCACCACCCGCGTCATCCGCGACCGCCTGTTCAAGGAGGCCGAGGGCAATGTCGCGCTGAAGATCGAGGAAGCCTCCGACAAGGACAGCTACATCGTCTCCGGCCGTGGCGAACTCCAGCTCGCCATCCTGATCGAGACGATGCGCCGCGAGGGCTTCGAGCTCGGCGTGTCGCGTCCGCGCGTCGTGCTGAAGCGTGACGATTCGGGTCAGCTCCTGGAGCCGATCGAAGAGGTCATCATCGACGTCGACGAGGAGCATTCCGGCGTCGTCGTGCAGAAGATGTCCGAGCGCAAGGCCGACATGCTGGAGATGCGCCCCTCCGGCGGCAACCGCCTGCGCCTGATGTTCCACGCTCCGACCCGCGGCCTCATCGGCTATCAGGGCGAACTGCTCACCGACACGCGCGGCACCGCGATCATGAACCGCCTGTTCCACGATTACCTGCCCTACAAGGGCGAGATCGGCGGACGCCGCAACGGCGTGCTGATCGCGATGGAGACCGGCGAGGCCGTGGCCTACGCGCTGTGGAACCTCGAGGACCGCGGCCCGATGATGATCGAGCCGGGCTGGAAGGTCTATCAGGGCATGATCGTCGGCGAGCACACCCGCGAGAACGATCTCGAGGTGAACGTGCTCAAGGGCAAGAAGCTCACCAACATCCGCACGACGTCGAAGGACGAGGCCGTTCGCCTGACGCCGCCGATCCGGATGACGCTGGAGCGTTCGCTGGCCTGGATCGACGATGACGAGCTCGTCGAGGTCACGCCGAAGTCGATCCGCCTGCGCAAGGGCATCCTCGATCCGAACGAGCGCAAGCGCTCGCAGAAGCAGAAGGCCGAAGTGGCCTGAGGAGCTGGGCCGCCGATCTGGCGGCCCTTTTCATTTCGACCTGGATCAGTGGCTCATCAGGAGCGGGAGCGGGGTCGACTTCAGCAGCGACTGCGTGACGCCGCCGAGCAGCCACTCGCGCAGCCGCGAGTGCTTGTAGGCGCCGCAGGCGATGAGGTCCGCCCGGAAATCGATTGCCGCCTGCCGTATCGTCTCGGCCACGTCGTTCCCGCCGGACACGGCGACGTTGCGCACGGTGACGGAGGCGCCATGCCGCGACAGATGCGGCGCCAATTCGGCGCCGGCGACGAAGCGCGACAGATCCTTCTCGCCGGTGACGGAGAGGATCTCGACCTCGGCTCCCGGCAGGAACGGCCTGAGCTCGGCGACGGTCCGGGCGGCGCTGGCACTGCCGTCCCAGGCGATCAGGATGCGCTTGGCCGCGAAGGTCTCGCAGCCCGGCGGGACGATGATCACCGGCCGGGCGCTGTCGAACAGCGCGGCCTCGATGAGGCCGCGGTCACGTTCGGCGGCATTCTTCTCCAGGTCGAGCACGCTGAGGTCGTGGACGCGGGCATGGGCAACCAGATGGCTGTCGAGCTCAGCATAGACCAGCCGGGGCGTCTCGATCGTGCTGGTGACGCCGGCCAGGCCGGCGCTGGTCCGCGCCAGTTCCGCGAAGCGCTCCGCCAGCACGCCGATGCGGCGGTTCTCGGCGTGGACGAAGGCGACGCCGAAATCTCCGATGAGCGAGGCGGGGACGGCATATAGCATCGCAGCCGCCTGGATCGTCAGATGCGCGCCCGTCTCCTGCGCGAGCGAGAGGGCATAGGCGAGTGCGGATTCGCGTTCGCCCTGACCTTCCTCGGTGTAGGCGGTGAAGATGCTCTTGATCAACGGGGCCATGGATATCTCCGGTTGCTGCATGGAACTCGGTACACGTTCGCCAAATCGTCGTGATCGCGCCTTGCGCTGGGTCAATTGTCCTCATGGTAGTCGTTTCCTGGGCCTCTGCTCTGCGCCCGGTGCAGTGCGCGGATGACGAAGGCCGAGCTTGTCGGTCCTTGCCGGCTCTGATCCTGTGTGCGGCTTCCGGAGGAGGATCACCACCATGCAATTCCGCAATCTCGGCCGCTCGGGCCTGCGCGTCTCGCTCGTCGGGCTGGGCTGCAACAATTTCGGCGGCCGCATCGACCTCGACGCGACGCGCAAGGTCGTCGATGCCGCGATCGAGCATGGCATCACCCTGTTCGACACCGCCGATATCTATGGCGAGCGCGGCGGCTCCGAGACGGCGCTGGGCGAGGTGCTGGGCGCGCGCCGCAAGCAGATCGTGCTCGCCAGCAAATTCGGCATGGATATGGATGCCGAGGGCGTGAAGAAGGGCGGTTCGCGCCGCTACATCATGAACGCTGTCGAGGATTCGCTGCGGCGCCTCAAGACCGACTGGCTCGATCTCTACCAGCTCCACCGGCCCGATCCGCTGACCCCGATCGAGGAGACCCTGCGCGCCATGGACGATCTCGTCCGCCAGGGCAAGGTCCGCTATATCGGCTGCTCCAACGTCGTCGCCTGGCAGGTCGCCGATGCCCAGTGGACGGCGCGCGATCTCGGCATTCCCGGCTTCGCCTCGGCGCAGGATGAGTACAGCCTGCTGAAGCGCGGCGCCGAAAAGGATCTGATCCCCGCCATCGCCCATTACGGCATGGGGCTGCTGCCCTATTTCCCGCTCGCCAACGGCGCCCTCACCGGCAAGTACAAGCGCGGCGCGGCGATGCCGGAGGGCGCGCGCCTGACCAAGCTGCCCCAGCGCGCCGACGAGATATTCAGCGCGGATAACTGGCGCCGCATCGAGGGCCTGACGGCCTTCGCCGAGCAGCGCGGCCATACACTGGTCGAGCTCGCCTTTTCCTGGCTGGCGGCTCAGCCCGTGGTCTCCAGCGTGATTGCCGGCGCGACCAGGCCGGAGCAGGTCGCGGCCAACGTCAAGGCGGCCGACTGGGCGCTGAGCGCGGAAGACCTCGCCGAGATCGACAAGATCACCGCCTGAGGTCGTTGAGTTTCCTCGGAAACACACCGTCATCCCGGGCTTGACCCGGGATTCATCGAAGGGCTCCGGAGCTTTACGATGGATCCCGGATCGGCGCTGTTGCGCAGCTTGTCCGGGATGACGTCCCACATCTGATGGAAATCAGCGTGCTCCGATCCGGCAGCTCACAGGAAGGTCGCGATCTCCTCCAGCGGCTTCTTGCCGATGGCGGGCACGAGGCAACCCTCCTTGGGATAGCCGACGACGAGCAGGATCAAGGCCTTCTCGTTGTCGGGCCGCCCGCAGAGCTCGTTGAGGAAATTCATCGGGGCCGGCGTATGCGTCAGCGTCGCAAGCCCCGCATCATGCAGCGCCGCGATCAGGAAGCCGGTGGCGATGCCCACCGACTCGGGCACGTAATAGTGCTTGATCCTGTTGCCCTCGGCATCGACGCCCCAGCGCTGCGCGAAGATCGCGATCAGCCAGGGGGCGGTTTCCAGGAATGGCTTCTGGTCGTCCGTGCCGAGATGGGCGAGCGCATCCAGCCATTCCTCGCCGGCGCGGCCGGCATAGAAGGCGCGCTCCTCTTCTTCCGCGCCCTCGCGGATCAGTGTCTTGTGCCGGGGGTCGGAAATGCAGACGAAGCTCCAGGGCTGCTGGTTGGCGCCGGAAGGTGCGGTGCCGGCGACGCGCACGGCCGTCTCGATCAATTCACGCGGCACCGGCCTGTCCGAGAAGTCGCGCACCGTGCGGCGCTTGCGCATGCGGGCGAGGAAGGCGTCGGCCCGCCCCTGCATCTCTGCTTCCGGAACACCCTCGAACGCGAGGGGCATGGTGACATAGGGACTCACGGGCGCTTCGCTCCTGACGCAATTTGGTCAGCTTGCTGCGAATCGCCGGCCGGATGCAATGGACCCGTTGCGCCGGCCCGCCTATGGTCCGCGCCATGAGCGAGAAAGCCACCACCGCCCCCGCCCTGAAACCCGGCGACCATCTTTTCCTGGTCGACGGTTCGAACTTCATTTTCCGGGCCTATTTCCAGTCGATCAACCAGGACCGGAAGTACAATGCCCGTTCGGACGGACTGCCGTCGGGCGCCGTCCGGCTCTTCGCGACGAAGCTCTTCCAGTTCGTGCGCGAGGGCGTTCTCGGCGTCCGGCCGACCCATCTCGCCATCGTCTTCGACAAGTCGGAGAACTCGTTCCGCAAGGCGATCTATCCCGCCTACAAGGGCAACCGCTCCGAGCCGCCGCCCGATCTCATTCCCCAGTTCCCGCTGATGCGCGAGGCCGTGCGGGCCTTCGGCCTGATTCCGGTCGAGCAGGATGTCTATGAGGCCGACGACCTGATCGCGACCTATGCGAAACAGGCCCGCGAGGCTGGCGCCGACGTCCTGATCGTCTCCGCCGACAAGGACCTGATGCAGCTCGTCAAGCCGGGCGTCGCCATGTACGACCCGGCCTCCGGCGATCAGAAGAAGGGCGCCGGCTTCCGCGCCGAGCGCCGCATCGGCGAGCCCGAGGTGGTCGAGTATTTCGGCGTCATGCCCGACAAGGTCACCGATGTGCAGGCGCTCGCTGGCGATGCCACCGACAACGTCCCGGGCGCGCCCGGCATCGGCATCAAGACGGCGGCCCAGCTCATCGGCGAATACGGCGATCTCGAAACCCTGCTGGCGCGCGCCGGCGAGATCAAGCAGCCGAAGCGCCGCGAGACCCTGACCAATCCCGAGGTGATCGAGAAGGTCCGCATCTCCCACAAGCTCGTCAGCCTCGTCGACGATGTGAAGGTCGAGACGCCGCTGGAGAATCTGACGCTGGAGCAGCCGGACCCGGCGAAGCTCATCGCCTTCCTCAAGGCGATGGAGTTCACCACCATCACCAAGCGCGTCGCCGAGGCCTATGAGGCGGATGTCGGCGCCGTCGATGCCGACCCGGCGCTGGCGCCGGGCGGCGCTCGCGCGGCCGAGCTCAAGGCACTCTATGCCGGTGCCGATGCCGCCGGGGATGCGGCCATGGGCATCGCAGCTGCCGCCTCTCCGGCGCCTGCCGCCGCAGCCTCAGGCACTCCGGCTGGTGAAGACGGCTGGCTGAAGCCGGCCGACCTCGCCACATCCCGCAAGAACGAAGCGATCGCCGGCAAGATCGATCGCTCCAAATACGAATGCGTGCGCACGCTCGCCGATCTCGAACGCTGGATCGGCTGGGCCTATGAGGTCGGCCATGTCGCGCTCGACACCGAGACCACCTCGCTCGACGCGATGCAGGCCGATCTCGTCGGCATCTCGCTGGCGGTCGCGCCGGGCCGCGCCTGCTATATCCCGCTCCAGCATCGCGCCGGCGATGGCGGGCTCTTCGACGAGGGATTACTGGCCGACCAGATTCCGCTGGCGCAGGCCGTCGCCGCTCTGAAGCCGCTGCTCGCCGATCCCGGCGTGCTCAAGATCGGCCAGAACCTGAAATACGACCTGCTCATCCTGGAGCGTCATGGCCTCAGCGTGTCCCCGATCGAGGACACCATGCTGATCTCCTATGCGCTCGATGCCGGCAACAACACGCACGGCATGGACAAGCTCGCCGAGCTGCATCTCGGCCACGAGACGATTCCCTATGCGCAGGTCGCCGGCACCGGCAAGAACCAGGTCACCTTCGACAAGGTACCGCTCGACCGCGCAACCGACTACGCTGCCGAGGATGCGGACGTCACGCTCCGGCTCTGGCTCGCGCTGAAGCCCCGCCTTGCGGCCGAGAAGAAGACGGCGGTCTACGAGGTGCTGGAGCGGCCTATGGTCGAGGTGCTCGCCAAGATGGAGCGCCGCGGCATCGCCATCGACCGGCAGATCCTCTCCCGGCTCTCCGGCGATTTCGCGCAAGGGCTCGCCCGGCTGGAGGACGAGATCTACGAGCTGGCCGGCGAGAAATTCACGATCGGCAGCCCCAAGCAGCTCGGCGACATCCTGTTCGGCAAGATGGGGCTGGAAGGCGCCAAGAAGACCGCGACCGGCCAATGGGCGACGGGGGCGGGCGTGCTCGAAGAGCTCGCCGAGCAGGGCCATGCGCTGCCGTCCAAGATTCTGGAATGGCGCCAGCTCGCCAAGCTGAAATCGACCTATACCGACTCGCTGCCTGGCTATGTGAATCCGCAGACCAACCGGGTCCACACCTCCTACGCGCTGGCCGCGACCACGACGGGTCGGCTCTCCTCCTCCGAGCCGAACCTCCAGAACATCCCGATCCGCACCGAGGCTGGCCGCAAGATCCGCACCGCCTTCGTGCCGGAAAAGGGCTTCAAGCTGGTCTCGGCCGACTACAGCCAGATCGAGCTGCGCCTGCTCGCCCATATCGCCGAGATCCCGCAGCTCCGGCAGGCCTTCGCCGATGGCATCGACATCCACGCGATGACGGCCTCCGAGATGTTCGGCGTGCCGGTTCAGGGCATGCCGAGCGAGGTGCGCCGCCGCGCCAAGGCGATCAATTTCGGCATCATCTACGGCATCTCCGCCTTCGGCCTCGCCAACCAGCTCGGCATCGGCCGCGAGGAGGCGAGCGCCTATATCCGCAAGTATTTCGAGCGCTTCCCCGGCATCCGCGACTACATGGATCAGACCAAGACCCATGTCCGCGCCCACGCCCAGGTCACCACGATCTTCGGCCGCGTCTGCCATTTCCCGGCGGTGGCCTCGAAGAACCCGTCCGAGCGCGCCTTCGTCGAGCGCCAGGCGATCAACGCCCCGATCCAGGGCTCGGCCGCCGACATCATCCGCCGGGCGATGACCCGCATGGACGATGCCCTCGCCGCCAACCGGCTGGGTGCCCGCATGCTCTTGCAGGTCCATGACGAACTCGTCTTCGAGGTGCCGGACGCGGAGGTCGAGAAGACCTTGCCGATCATCGAGAAGGTGATGGTGGAGGCGCCGCATCCAGCCGTGCAGCTCCGGGTACCGCTCGCGGTCGAAGCCCGCGCCGCCGATAACTGGGACGAGGCGCACTGACGGCCGGGCTGCACGACTCCTGCAAGCCCTCATCCTGAGGAGCGAGCCAAAGGCTCGCGTCTCGAAGGATGCTCCAGCGATCACCAGAGCCTCCTGAAGCATCCTTCGAGACGCCGCTGGCGCGGCTCCTCAGGATGAGGGCTCACGGGGATGCTGAGCAGCCGGAACCCGGCCGATCCTTCCGGCGTTGACCCCTCCGACGCGCCAGGGGGGCGCGGTTTGCGCGTTGGAATCGGGGACATGCTCAGCTCATCGGCCTGGCGGCCGTTTCCGCGCTATAGGGCGGAACCGGAACCGGAAGAGGACAACGTGGAGGTCACGGCCCATGAGCATGACCTCATCGTGCGCTATGCCATCGTCGGCATCTTCGTCATCCTGGCGACGGCCTCGCTGGCGCTGACCAAGGTCATCGCCATGCCGATCATGGCGGGCATCATCTTTGGGCTGGTGCTCGGCCCGCTCGTCGACCTGCTGGCGCGACACCGGGTTCCACAGCATGCGGCGGCGGCTCTGGTCGTGCTGTTCTTCATCGGCCTGCTGCTGGGAGCCATCGCCATCCTTGCTGTGCCGGTCGCCGGCTGGAGCGATCAGGCCCCGGCCATGATGGGGGCGCTCAGGACCAAGCTCGCGGGCGTCTTCGCCTTCATGGACGAGTTCAAGCGCGGCATCGCCTCGATCACCGGCAAGGGCGCCGAGCTCAGCGTCTCCCAGGGCAATCCGCTCTTCGATATCGCCATGACTTCGTCGACGGCGGCCGGCGGCATGATGATCTTCGTCGCGACGATTTATTTCTGGCTGGCAACCCGCCGCCATCTCAAGGCGCGGGTGCTCCGGCTCTGCCTCGGCCGGGGCGCGCGCCGCTCGGCCGGCTCGTTCTTCGAGGAGATCGAGGCCCGCGTTGCCCGCTATTTCGCGCTGGTGACCACGATCAATCTCGGCATGGGCGTCCTCACCATGGCGATCGCCTGGCTCGCCGGGCTGCCCTTTCCGGTGTTCTGGGGGGCTCTGGCCTTCCTGCTCAACTATCTCGCCTTCATCGGCCCGATCGTCGTCGCGATCCTGCTCCTGGCCGGCGCCTTGCTGGATGCCCCCTCCATCCTCGCGGCGCTCTGGCCGGCGACGGCCTATTACGTCCTGCACCTGATCGAGGGCAACGCGGTCACGCCCGTCTTCGTCGGCAACCGTCTGACGATCTCGCCCTTCCTCGTTTTCGTCGCCTTCATTTTCTGGCTCTGGCTCTGGGGACCGGTCGGCGCTGTTCTCTCGACGCCGATCGTCATCGTCGCCATGGTCGCGCAGGAGGAATTCGCGCGCTATCGCCGCGAGAAGGCGAAGGCGGATGCCGAGGAGGCCGGCGAGGCGAAGGCCGCCTGAAGGCTGGGTTCGGAACAGAAGCCACGCCGATGCGTTCCCGTGACAAGGCGGAAGCCCTTGCGGCAACCGCTTCTCCCCGCCACCATCGAAATTCCCACCAGCGACAGGACGACACCGCCATGGCCACCACGACATCCGCGAAACGTCAGGCTGCCGCCGCCGCCAAACGTGCGAAGGCCGATGTCGAGGCCGGCACTGATGATGTCGCCGCCGAGACGCGCCAGGCCGGAGCCCGCGCCAAGCGTCAGGCGAGCGCGCTGGAGGACACGCTGACCCGCAGCGCCGAGGACATCGCCGCCACCGTCAACGAGCGCCTGCGCGCCGTCGGCGTCGACACTGACAAGATGGTCGACGTCGCCAAGGAACAGGCGTCCGAATTGCAGCGGCTGATCGAGGACGAGATCCGCGAGCGGCCGTTGCGTGCGCTCGGCGTGGCAGCCGCGATCGGCCTGTTCGTCGGCTTCCTGTCGGCGCGCTGACCATGTTCGGGGGGATCGGTTCCTTCATCGCCTCGGAGGTGTCCGGGGTGGTGAGGCGCAATATCACCGTCTACGGCCTGTTCGGCCTCGCCGTCCTGCTCATGCTCTGCGCCGGCGGCTATGCGCTGAATGCCCTGCATACCGTGCTGGAGCAGCGCTATGGCGCGGTCGCCGCGAGCCTTTGGGTCGCAGGCGGCCTGTTTCTGGCCGGGCTGTTCGCCATCTGCATCGCGCTCATCGTCAAGGGCCGCCGCCGGCCGCCGCGCCCGGCCGCGACCGCGGCTCTCGCAGCCGCGCCGCTTGCGGCGAAGCTCATCGGCTCTCGCCTGAGCTGGCGCATGGCGGTCGCCGGCGGCATCGTCGTGCTTGGTGCGATTCTGGGCCGCCAGATCGTCGCGGGTGGTGATGATGATGCGGAAGCTTGATTCCGCGCCAAGCGGCGGCGTGGACGCAGCATGTCTTTTTACATAGGGATGTCGGCATGCGTCCCTTAACAAGACCTGCATGTCTGCTCGGGTGAGGCCTCGCAACCGCTTTCCGATGCCGGTTTTTCCGGTCATCGGCGCGCGCCTTCGCTCGGCGACGACCACGATCATCGCGATCGGGGTGGTTGCGGTGGCGGTCGTGTTGGCCGCCTGGATCAACTGGCAGGCGCGGCAGACGGCGGATCGCGTCTCGCATGCGATCGAGATTCGCGAGCGGGCCGAGCGCTTCCTCGGCCGCATGCGCGATGCCGAGACCGGGCAGCGCGGCTTCCTGCTGACCGGAGAGGCTGCGTATCTTGACCCCTTCACCGAGGGAAGGGCCGCGGCCGGTCCGGAACTCGACATCCTGGCGGGGCTGGTCGATGCCGACCCCACCCAGAAGGAGCGCGTCGCGGCATTGCGCGCGGACATGGCGGTCAAGTTCACGGAGCTCGACCGCACGATCTCGTTGGAGCGGGCCGGTCGCCGGGCGGAGGCGTTGACGCTGGTCCGCAGCGAAAGCGGCATCGCCGCCATGGACCGGCTGCGCGATACCGTCCAGGCGATCCAGCAGAGCGAGAATATCCGCCTGAGGTCGCTCTATAGCCGGGAGGAGCGTCGTCGCCTCTGGGGCAGCACGGGCATCGTCGTCGCGCTCGCCGGGCTCGCCTTCGCCGCCTGGCAGCAATTGCGCCGCCGCCAGCGCCGCAGCACCGCGCTCGCGATCAGCAATGCCGAGCTGGAGCGCATCGTCAGCGAGCGCACGCGGCAGCTCGAAAGCGAGCGTCTGCGCATCGAGGCCCTGCTGCGCGACGTCAATCACCGCGTCGGCAACAATCTCGCCATGGTCTCGGCGCTGCTCAACGTGCAGAGCCGGCAGACGCGCGAGCCCGCGGTCAAGGCGGCGCTGGCGCAGGCGCAGTCGCGCATCCAGGCGATCGCGGCCGGCCAGCGGCGCCTGCGCCTCGACATCGAGACGGACGAGATCGATGCGCGGCCCTATATGGAAGACCTGCTCGCCGAGATCGGAAAATCGGCGGAAGGCCGGCCGATCCGGATCGATCTCGACATGAAATCGATCCGCCTGCCCGGCCGCGATGCGGTGTCCTTCGTCGTCATCGTCAACGAGCTCGTGACCAACGCCATCAAACATGCCTTTCCCGAGGGCATGTCGGGGCGGATCGTCATCCGTTTCGCGCCGACGGAGCAGGAAGGGGAACCGGCTCTCGCGCTGTCGATCGAGGATGACGGCGTCGGCATGCCCCAGGAAACGGCGAGCAAGGGCCTTGGTCAGACGGTGATCGCCAGCCTGCTGCGCAGCATGCGGGCGACGATGACCTCGGAGCCGGCTCACCCGGAACGGGCCGAGCGTCCGGGCACGCAGGTGACGATCGTTTTTCCGAAGCGGGAAGCTCTTCCGGCTCAGGCCTGACGCCGGATATCAGGCTCGTACAGCCTTCAGGGCCCGTGCGCCCACGGCGCTTTTCACGAAGGCTGCGATCTCGCGCGTGGAGAACGGCTTGCGCAGGAAGCGGACGTCGCGCAGCGTCGCCGGCACTTCATGTGGCGCCGATCCCGAGACGAAGGCGAAGGGCGTACCGGTCTCCTGGAGGGCGCTCGCGATATCGAAGGTCTTGCCGTCGACGACGTCGATGTCGAGCAGGGCACAGGCGAGCTGCTTGGCGGTCATCCGCCGCGCTTCGGCCACGGATTCGACCACGATCAGCTCGACGCTATCGCCAAGCTGCTCGGCCACGGCGCTTTCGATGTCCATCGCGATGAACGGATCGTCCTCGACGATGAGTACGCGGATATCAGCCATCAACCGGCTCTCTCGCTCACTGCAATCTCTGTTACGTGGTCTCAACGTGACAGGATTGGCGATGTTCCTGCTCCGGCGCCCCAGCATGGCGGAAAGCTTGGAATTTGAGTCGATTTTGAGCGGTCAAGGTTAGCAAAGAGTAATCTCGCCACCAATTCGCCGGGTCAGCGCCGCCGGCCCGGTTCGACGAGAGTCAATTCGAGCGCGGTGACGCCGATCGCGACATTGATGCCCCGATTGCCCTGGAGCGGCAGCGGCAGCAGGGTCGCTTCATTGTCCTTGCCGCCGGACAGCGCGTTGCCGGGGGCGGAGGGAGCGCTCGCGCTGCCGCTCTTGTAGGACCCGCTCAGGGCGCCAAGTGGGGCCCGCGCATAGGGACCGTACACGCGCCAGACCATGGTCGCGGTCCGGACCGAGCCGAGATCCAGGCTGAAGCTGCGGACGATCCCCGTATAATGCTGCATCGGCCCGCGGCGCGGCCTGAAGCGGCACTCGGTCGGGCGCTGCGACTTGGCGATGGCGGTGAAATTGGTGCCGACGGTGCAGGACAGGCGCCCCGTCGGCGGCCCGAGATTCTGCGCCGCGGCAGGCTCATGCATTCCTAGGACGCCGGCGAGGGCAAGGGCGGTTAGACAGGATCGGGAATGCCCTCGGCTCATCGCGAATGCTCCTCGTGAACTGGCGGGACGAACGCCCCAAGAAACCCACAGTTCCAGGATAGGGAACCGGGAGGAGTTTGTAGCGTTGGCGTTTCATCTTGGCATGGGAATGTCGATGTCCGTGAGTCGTCGTCTTGGGGAAACCCCAACAATAATCGATCCCGATCTCGTGATGGCGCTGCCGCCATTCTGGGAGCTGGAGGATCTCGTCGCCTCCGGGCTCGATCAGGAGGCTGCGCTGGCGGTCATGGTCGCGCGCCGCAGCGGCCCCCGGTTGGTCGGCGACATCGCTCCGGGCGATGATCGGCAGAGTTTCCTCCTCCGCTTCGGTTCGGCCGAGTTTCCGCACTAAACCTGTCACTGGCAGAAGCGGGAGGCGCGCGAGCGTCTCTCCTGAATATCGACATGCACGTGATTGGCATGGGCCGCGTCCGAGCCCGGCCCCAGCGTGGTCATGAAGGCGCCGCAGGCGGATTGCCTGATGGCATCAAGGAAGCGGCTCTGCGTCAGACCCTCCGGCTTCTCCACCACGACCTGCGACGCGTTGCCGTCGCTTCCCAGCCTGAAGGCGAAGATATCCAGAGCCTGCCCGGTCGCATGCTCGCTGACAGGGCCGGCCGAGGCCCGGTTGCGCCGCCGGCATTCGTGACCGCCACCGACGCGCAAGGCCACGAGGTCGCGCTCGAAATGGCCGCGCGCCAAGGGCTGGACGCTGCCGTCGAGCCAGCCGGCCAGGGTCTTCGCCATGGCACAGCTCAGCACAGGCGGGGGGTCGAAGGTCACGCTGGCGCTGCCGCCCGGCCGCCTGATGGCGAGGGCCTCGACCCGGACGGGCTCGCTGACGCGGCAGGCCGGCTCACTGCTGTTGGGATCAGGGCTGGCCGGCAGGACCCGGTTGCCGGGTATGGAGCCCAGCGATGCCAGGCATGACGCCTGTCCGGACGGCGCGTCTGCGCTTGTTGCACTCGAAGGTGCTGGCGCGGCTGTGGGCGCTTCGGTCGGCGCCGGGGCGTTCGGCATGGATGGCCGTAGCTCAGGTGGGCGGGACGGAGGGCGCTGCTGAGAAATCGGTGCGGTTGCCGGCGCTGCGGTAGCGTCCAGCGGAGCAAACCAGATTCCAACGACAACCATGCCCGACACGACCGCTTTGACGCGGTCATGGCACCGCACTCCGCCGCCGGGTGCGGCCGGCCTGCTTGTGTCGGGCTGGTTGGGGTGACCTAGCTGTCCAGGGCCGAGGCGCTGGCGATCGCCAGACTGGTCAGGCCGGCGAGCGCAAGGGAGAGAAACTCCGCGCTCGGGGCTCCCGGTTGGATGAATCCTGAGAAGAGGGCAGTCCCGATCGATAGTGCCGCGATCGCGGCCGAGAAGCAGGTCGTCGCCATGATCTACGCCCTCCCCAACTGCAAACCAAACTGTCATTCAACGCGGAACGCATCATTTCCGTTCGGGTTCCGAACAGCAAGAAAAAAGGCCCGCGGATAGCGCCGCGGGCCTTGATCGCTTTCGACGGTGGTCGAGGCGTCAGGCGGCCTTGCGGCCGGCGCGGCGGTCGAAGAACAGGGCCTGGCTGATCGCGGCCTTCACGGCTTCCGGCTGGAACGGCTTGGTGATCAGGAAGGCCGGCTCCGGCCGGTCGCCGGTGAGGAGCCGCTCGGGATAGGCGGTGATGAAGATCACGGGGACGTCGATCGAGGACAGGATCTCGTTGACGGCGTCGAGGCCGGAGCTGCCGTCGGCAAGCTGGATATCGGCCAGCACGAGGCCGGGCCGCCGCTTGGCGACGAGCGCGAGCGCCTCACGCTGCGTGCGGGCAACGCCCGTGACGGTGTGGCCGAGCTCCTCGACCATCGTCTCGATATCGAGCGCGATGATCGGCTCGTCCTCGATGATCAGGACCTCGGTCGCGACCTGCTCGGCGATTTCCTGGCCGGCGGTCTGGATCAGCGCGGACGCTTCCGCGGCGGTGATGTCCATCACGGTGGCGACATCGTCGAGTGGGAAACCCTCCACCGTCCGCAGCAGGAAGGCCTGGCGCGGCCGCGGGGTCAGCGCCTCGAGATTGCGCTCGGCTGGTGCGCGCGAGAGCTCGACCACGGGCGCGGCGGCATCGACGCTGGCCGAGGACCACAGTTTCAGGAAGGTCTTGTACAGGCCGATGCGTGGATCGACCTCACGCGGGAATCCGGATGGGTCCGCGACGAGCGCTTCGAGCATGGCGACGACATAGGCGTCGCCGCTCGGCTGGCTGCCGCAGAGCGCCCGTGCAAAGCGCCGCAGATACGGAAGATGAGGCGCAATTTCTTTGGCAATCGACATGAACGCGTCCCTTTTAACGTGCTGAAATAATGGCTTAGGATGCGTCGGAAACAAGAAATTTATTTTCGCGAAACCGTGGAACCTTGGCCGAGGATACCCGTTATTAAGGCGTATTGGTGTCGCCATCGCGACCTGGCTTCGACACGCTGGCGGGACGTGGCAAGACCAGAGATGGCAAGGTTTGAGATTGCGGGATCGGCTGGAAAAGCCGGCCCGGCGGTGGTGCGAGGGCTGACATGAACAGGTCGGATGCAGCGATGACTGAACCGGACGATCCTGAAGAAGGCTTCGATCTGGTTCTGGACCCGAAGGTGCAGGAATCCATCGGCCGCTCCCTCAAGGCCCATTACGACGACATCGTGAACGCACCTGTGCCCGACAAGTTTCTCGTGCTGCTCGCGCAGCTTGAGGCGACCGAGCAGCGTGCAGCTGGAGTGTCGCGTGATGAGTCCCAGTGACACGACGCCTGCCGGCCAGGCCCCGACTCTGGCCCAGGAACGCCGGACCGAAGACTTCAAGGATGGGCTGATCCGCGAGATTCCCAATCTGCGCGCCTTCGCCGCCTCGCTTTCGGGCTCCATGCAGCTGGCCGACGACCTGGTTCAGGATACGCTCCTGAAGGCATGGGGCAACTCGGACAAGTTCGAACCGGGCACCAGCCTGCGCGCCTGGCTCTTCACCATCCTGCGCAACACCTACTACTCGCTGTACCGCAAGCGCGGCCGCGAGGTGCAAGACAGCGAGGGGACCTATGCCGAGCGAATGGCGACCCATGGCAACCAGGAGAGCCATCTCGACCTCGCCGACTTCCGCAAGGCTCTCGCGAAGCTCCCGGAGGAACAGCGCGAGGTGCTGATCATGGTCGGCGCCACCGGGCTGTCCTATGAGGAGGCGGCGGAGATCTGCGGCGTGGCGATCGGCACGATCAAGAGCCGGGTCAACCGTGCCCGCACGAAACTCGCCGAACTGCTCTCGATCGGCAGCGTCGACGATCTCGGGCCGGGCCGCACCAATGCGGCCGCGATGCAGAGAGTTGGTTCCGAACCCGTTGGCTCCTGATGCGTTTGCGGCGTTTCAGCACTGTCAGGACGCGTCTGCTGGCCCTGCTGGTCGTGATCGCCGTTCCGATCGCCTGTGCCTCCGCTTTTGCGGCCTATGCGACCTATCGGGCCGCGATCGTCGCGATCGAGGCGGCGCAGGCGCGCGCCGTCGATGATTTCGCGGTACGCACCCGCGTCTGGTACCGGGGCATGTCGCGTGCCTTGCTTGTCTTCGGCGCCGTAGCCAGCGAACTCGGCCTCGACACGGCGGGTTGCTCGAATGCCGGCTCCAAAGCGATGGATCGCACCGCAGGTTTCCGTGCCTTCCTGCTGCGTCATACGGACGGGCGGATCTGTGCGGGGTCGCTCGATGCCGATCTCACCACAGAGTCGCTGGACGGAATCGCGCAGCAGCTTGCCGGCCGGTCTCCGGTCGGGATGTGGAATGGTGCTGATATCGGCCGGATGCGCTATGATCAGGTGACGGTTGGTGCCCGTCGCTATCTTGCTATTCTCGCATCCATTCCATCGACAAGCGCAGGGCTGCAGCAGGCGCTTCTCCTGGCCGCCCCTGAACTGCTTGAGAACGTCTTCGATCTCGGCGAGGACGGCCAGGTCCTGAATGTTGCATTGGTCGGGCGCGAGGCTGGCGTCGTCGCTGTCCGGGGAGACGGCCGCGACCTGTCCTGGATGCCGCGCACGAGCCGCGTTCCCGAAAGACACGAGCGTTGGGTGGGGCCGAACCGGGCCGGGCAAGAGAGCGCTTTTGCAGCCCGCATGGTCGCCGAGCCGGATTTCTATATCGTTGCGAGCTTCGATGACCGGCCGGCCGAGGCGGCCCGGCTGCAATTCATCGTGCTGCTGCTCGCCCCGCTCCTGACGCTCGGCCTGCTCTGCCTCGTCTGCATGCGGGCGATCGACAGGCATTGCCTGCGCTGGCTGCGCGACATCGAGACGGCCGCCCGATCGAGGACCTCCACCAACCGGGTAAGGGTCGCGGTGGCGGATGGCATGCCCAGCGACATCCGCAGCGTCGCCGAAGCCTTCAATGGCATGGTCGAGGAGCAAGAGGTTCGCCAGCGCCGCCTCCAGACCGCGCTCGACGACAACCGTTTTCTCGTCCGCGAACTGCACCATCGGGTCAAGAACAGCCTGCAGGTCGTGCAGAGCTATATCGGATTGAGCAAGCGCGACCATCGCGATGAGGCGAGGCTGGCTTTGGCCGATGCCGAATGCCGGGTGCATGTGCTGTCGGCGGCCTATCGCTTCACCCTCGCCGATGGTGAGATGCAGCCGGTCCGCGTCGATCTCTTCCTCGACGATGTCGTTACGATGATCTCCAATCTCATCCGCAGCCGCGACCAGTGGGTGACGAGCCGGATCGAGACTGTCGCGACGCTCTCCGTGGACCGGATCATTCCGCTCGGCTTTCTGGTAGCGGATGTCGCGTCCCGGGCTTTGAGAGGCACGCCGGGTGTCCGGATCGTCGTCGAGGTCCGGGATATCGATGCGTCTGCGATCGAGGTCACGCTCGAGGTCGATCGCGAGATCCAGCACACCATGCCGCCGCGGCTTTTCGCGGGGTTGCTGACGCAGGTCGGGGCCGTGCAGACGCAGGAGCCTCGAGGCCGCAGCCTGGGCCGCTGGCGGATCGACCACGGCTCCTGAAACGGGCTGATCCCATAAGAAAACGCGCCGCCATTCGGGTTCTGCCCGGATGAGGACGCGTTCTCGTGCCGTACCGGCAGGGGCTCAGCGAATGATATGTGTGACCGGCCCATCGGCCATCGCCTGCTGCGACGGCAGGGCGATGGCGCGCCGGGCGGCGCTGCGCGGGCGATCGGCGCGGTCGACGGCGGCGAATTGCAGGCTATCGACATGGCCGCGCTCGGCCTTGGCGAGGGCGACGGTCGTCGAGCTCTGGTCATCAGGCATCTGGAGTCCGGCGCCCAGGGTCAGCGCCGAAACGGCCGTGCCCATGAGGCCGAAGAAGACGATGGCGCGCATGGCCGGCGCGAGGCTGGACTTCGGCATGGATGTCTCCAGGGCTGACCGGCCGATTGGCCGGCTTTCGGAGTGGAAAACGCTGCAAATGCCGGTTCGGTTCCCGCTGAGCGTTGAGCGTCGCGGAACTCGCTTGTCGTGCGGAACGGGAGCGCCCTCTCGGCGTTACCTCGCAGCCGGCTCCCTGCCGGCAATAGGGGGCCATTCGACCATGAACATCGCCAGCCGGCCGGGGCGCCTCGGAACGCCGTGCCTCGCTTGTCCCTTGCGGCTCAAGCCTGCCTTCAGGGACAAGACCGATGACGAGATCCGCTTCATCCAGACGATGAAGACCGACCACCGGACCGTGCGCACCGGCCAGGACATCATTCATCCCGGCCAGGAGGACGCAGAGCTCTATACGCTCTTCTCAGGCTGGGCCTTTCGCTACAAATCCCTGCCGGACGGGCAGCGCCAGATCCTGAATTTCCTTCTGCCCGGCGATCTCGTGGGCTTGCAGGCTTCGCTGCTTTCGGCCGCCGAGCATGGCATCGAAGCCCTGACCGATGTCGAGCTCTGCGTCTTCCCGCGCAAGCGCCTGTGGGACCTCTTCGTGCGGATGCCCACGCTGGCTTATGAAGTCTCCTGGCTCGGCTCGCGCGAGGAATGCATGGTCGACGACAACCTGACTTCGGTCGGGCAGCGCAGCGCCGGCGAGCGCCTCGCGGCGCTCATCATCTCGCTCTATCACCGGGCCGATGCGCTCGGGCTCGTCACCAATGACGGCTTCGATTTCCCGCTCGCGCAGCAGCAGCTCGCCGATGCGCTCGGCCTCTCGCTCGTCCATACCAGCAAGACCTGGTCGCGGCTGCGCCGGGAGGGACTTTTCTCGTTCGCGGGAGGCAGGCTTGTGCTGCTGAACCCGCATCTGACGGCCCGAATGGCTGCGGCTTACGAAAGGATCACGGCGCCGAGGCCGCTGATCTGACGGTTTCGCACATGGCGGAGCGGATAAGGGCTTGGCGACAGCCCGCTCTTGACCCCATATGCCGCGCAGGTAACGTTGATTTGCGTCAGACGCGTCGTCTCTGCGGCGTTCAAGGGGTGTCATGTCTTCGACGATTCGCCATCGCCCACCGCGCGCCGCATCGCTGGCCGCCCGTCTCGGGCAGTCCCGCGTCGCGACGCGGATCGAGGGCGAGATGCGCGTTACCGCCGCCGATCTCGTCGATCGCGTGGCCGAGGCGAAGCTGAAGGTCGCTGCCGTCCGCTACAAGGTCGAGGGCGAGGTTCGCAACACCGCTGAGAAGTTCAAGAGCCGCGTCAGCGAGGCCAAGGCGAAGCTGGGCGACGAGGCGCGTTTCATCAAGTCCTGGATCGACGATCCCCGCCGGACCGGCTCGGTCACGCCATCGAGTCCGGCACTGGCCAAGCGCATGGCCTCTTTCGTCGATCCCGAGCAGTCCGGCCCGGTCATCGAGATCGGCCCCGGCACCGGCCCGGTCACGGAAGCGCTGATCGAGCGCGGCATCGACGAAAGCCGCCTGATCCTCGTCGAGTACAGCCCCGAATTCTGCGAGTTGCTGAGCAAACGCTTTCCGCGGGCGACGATCGTGCAGGGCGATGCCTATGCCCTCTCGGCGACGCTTGCCGGCCATCTCCAGGAGAAGGCGATCGCGCTGGTCTCCAGCCTGCCGCTGTTCAACCGCCCTCCGGCCACGCGTTCGGCCCTGGCGCGCGAGGCTTTTCCGCTGCTTGTCGAGGGCGCGCCCTTCATCCAGTTCACCTATTCGGTGATCTCGCCGATCCCGCGCAAGGGCTCGGGGCTCAAGGCCTTCGTGTCCGACTGGGTGCTCCGCAACATCCCGCCGGCGCGAGTCTGGGTTTATCGCCAAATTCGTTGATTTTCAGCCGAATTGACGCTGCGTCATCGGCGTTTCGCGTGAATTGTCGCTGTTTCCACACAGATTCGTAAGACCTCGCCGTTAGGCAGCACGCGCGGCCGGCTGCTTGCTGGCCGGCCTGCCAGTGAGGAGCCTAAACAGCCGATGAGTGGCGCAGTCCTCCGTTACAGTTTGCCGCGTTGGCGCCTGACGCGTTGGCTGGCGGATGCCGGGCCGGATGTGCCGCCGGAAATCCGGGTCGCGCTGATCGGTAGCCTTTACGGCACGCTGCCGATCTTTGCTGGCGGCGTGATCAATTCGCTCGCGGTCTCGTTCCTGATCGCCTGGCGCATCCCGACCCTGCCCTTCATGCTGTGGTGCGCCTTCGAGCTTGTGTGCTGCAGCATCCGCCTCGTCGTGCTGATCCATGCCCGTCGTCGGGCCGCGCGCGGCGCCTCGACCCCGACCGATCTCTATTTGCTGCTCGGCGTCGCCTGGGCGGCCGGCATCGGGGCGGGTACTTTCCTGTGCCTGATGAGCGGCGATTGGGTCGCCGCGACGCTCGCCTGTCTCTCCGCCGCTGCGATGGTCGGCGGCATCTGCTTCCGCAACTTCGCCGCGCCGCGCATGGCCGGCGTGATGATCGGGCTGACGCTCGGCCCCTGCGTGCTCGCGACGCCCTTCCTGGCCGAGCCGATGCTGCTGATCACCTTCATGCAGATTCCGCTCTATCTCTTCAGCATGACGGTCGCCGCCTACAAGCTCAACGCCATGCTGATCTCGACCATGCGGGCCGAGCGCGAGAATGCCTTCCATGCGCGGCACGATATGCTCACCGGCCTCTCCAACCGGACCGGGTTGGCCAAGGCCTTCGCCACCCGCTTCGAAAGCGAGGCTGCGCCACGGGGGCTGGCGCTGGTCTATCTCGACCTCGACGGCTTCAAGGCGGTCAACGACAATTACGGGCATATGGCAGGCGATGCGCTGCTCCAGCTTGTCGCAGAGCGCTTGCGTGGCCTCGTCCGCAGCACCGATATCGCGGCGCGCATCGGCGGCGACGAATTCGTGGTGCTGTCCGAACAGACCGAGCGGGTGCAGCTCCAGCGCTTCGGCGAGCGTATCGTGCGCGAGATCTCGGAACCTTACGAGCTCGACAGCGGACATCAGCTCAGCATCGGCGCCTCCGTCGGCATCGCGCTGGCGCCCGAGCATGGCCGCGACATGAACAGCCTGATGACGGCCGCCGATGCGGCGCTCTATCAGGCGAAGTCGCGCGGCAAGTCGCTCTGCGTCATCGCCGGGCAGCGCTCCGTCCTCGACGCGCGTGTCTCGGGCGGGCGCTCGTTGCGGCTGCAATAGCCGCTATTCGATCTCGCAAGGCTCCGTCGCCGGCATCGGTTCGGCTTGACCGCAAGCGCGGGCTGGGGCTTGGCTGTCGCGCCGAGACGGAACAGCCGGGGCGGGAAGCGTGACGGATATCGGGCGGCTGGTCCGCGACATCACCGACGAGATGCGCGGTGCCGAGGAGCGCGGCGAGGTCGCGACCTATATCCCGCCGCTCGCTCGCATCGATCCCCGCCAGTTCGGGCTCTGCGTCGTGACGGCCGATGGCGAGATTCATGCGTCCGGTGACAGCGAGGAGCCGTTCTCGATCCAGAGCGTCTCGAAGGTCTTCGCCTTGACGCAGGCGCTCGGCAAGGTCGGCGACACGCTCTGGCGCCGGGTCGGGCGCGAGCCGTCCGGCACGCCGTTCAACTCGATCGTCCAGCTCGAGCGCGAGCAGGGCGTGCCGCGCAATCCCTTCATCAATGCCGGCGCCCTCGTCGTCGCCGATATCAACCTCGCCGGCCACGAGCCGCGCGTCGCCATCGGCGAGTTGCTGCGCTTCATGCGCTATCTCGCCGATGACGACACGATCATCATCGACGAGGCGGTGGCGCGGGCCGAGCAGGCGACGGGCTTCCGCAATATCGCGCTGGCCAATTACATGAAGGCCTTCGGCAACATCACCCATGCGCCCGAGCTGACGCTCGGCGTCTATTTCCACCAATGCGCCATCGCGATGAGTTGCCGCCAGCTCGCCATGGCCGGGCGCTTCCTGATGCATGGCGGCTATTACGAGCCCGGCGGGTCGCGCGTCGTCTCAGGCCAGCGGGCGCGGCGCATCAACGCGTTGATGCTGACCTGCGGCCATTATGACGCCTCGGGCGATTTCGCCTTCCGCGTCGGCCTGCCCGGCAAGTCGGGTGTCGGCGGCGGCATTTTGGCGATCGCGCCGGGCAAGGCCGCGATCGCGGTCTGGTCGCCCGGCCTCAACGCCAACGGCAATTCCCTGCTCGGCACACTGGCGCTGGAACGCCTGGCGGACGCGACGGGCTGGTCGGTCTTCGCGCGGTAGGGGTTGCCATTCGAACGGGAACCTCTCGGTCATTCCGGGGCGCCGCGCAGCGGCGAGCCCGGAATCCATGAACACGCGTTTCCGTCATGGTCGGGCTTGTCCCGACCATCCACGTCTTCCTCCGTGCCATGCGGTGTTCAAGACGTGGATGCTCGCCACAAGGGCGAGCATGACGAGCTGGAGCAGCGTCGTGTTCATGGGTTCCGGGTTCAGGCCTGCGGCCTGCCGCGGAAAGACGCGCGCCTTGCCGTCAGCTCCGCAGGCCCGGCGCTTCCTGCCCGGTGCGGGCGACATATTCGGTGTAGCCGCCGCCATAGGCATGGACGCCATCCGGCGTCAGCTCCAGCAGGCGGTTCGACAGCGCGGCGAGGAAATGCCGGTCGTGGCTGACGAAGAGCATCGTGCCCTCGTAGTTCGAGAGCGCCGTGATCAGCATTTCCTTGGTGGCGATGTCCAGGTGGTTGGTCGGCTCGTCCAGCACCAGGAAGTTCGGCGGATCATAGAGCATCATCGCCATGACGAGCCGCGCCTTTTCGCCGCCGGAGAGCACGCGGCAACGCTTCTCGACATCGTCGCCCGAGAAACCGAAGCAGCCGGCGAGCGGCCGCAGCGAGCCCTGTCCCGCCTGCGGAAAGCGATCCTCCAGCGCCTCGAACACGGTGCGCTCGCCGTCGAGCACCTCCATGGCGTGCTGGGCGAAATAGCCGAGCTTGACGCTGGCGCCGATATTGACGGTGCCGGCATCCGGCTCCGTCGTGCCGGTGACCAGCTTCAGCAGGGTCGACTTGCCGGCGCCGTTGACGCCGAGCACGCACCAGCGCTCCTTGCGCTGGATCTGGAAGTTCAGCCCGTCATAGATGCTGCGGCTGCCATAGGCCTTGTTGACGTTCTTGATGCTGACGACGTCGTCGCCCGAGCGCGGCGCCGGCTGGAACTCGAAGGCGACGCTCTGGCGCCGCCGCGGAGGCTCGACGCGCTCGATCTTGTCGAGCTTCTTGACCCGGCTCTGCACCTGCGCGGCATGGGAGGCGCGCGCCTTGAAGCGCTCGATGAAGGCGATCTCCTTGGCGAGCATCGCCTGCTGGCGCTCGAACTGCGCCTGCATCTGCTTCTCGGCCAGAGCCCGCTGCTGCTGGTAGAACTCGTAATCGCCGGAATAGCTGGTCAGCGCGCCGCCATCGATCTCGATGATCTTGCCGACGATGCGGTTCATGAACTCGCGGTCATGCGAGGTCATCAGCACGGCGCCGTCATAGTTCTTCAGGAAAGATTCGAGCCAGATCAGGCTTTCGAGGTCGAGATGGTTCGACGGCTCGTCGAGCAGCATCGCATCGGGGCGCATCAAGAGGATGCGGGCGAGCGCGACGCGCATCTTCCAGCCGCCGGAGAGGCCGCCGACATCGCCCTCCATCATCTCTTCGCTGAAGCCGAGGCCCGCGAGCACCTCCCGCGCGCGCCCATCGAGCGCATAGCCGTCGAGCTCCTCGAAGCGGCCCTGCACCTCGCCATAGCGGGTGATGATCTCTTCCATCTCGTCGGCCCTGTCGGGATCGACCATGGCGGCTTCCAGCTCCGCAAGCTCGGCCGCGACCGTGCTGACGGGGCCTGCGCCGTCCATCACCTCGGCGACGGCGCTGCGCCCGGCCATCTCGCCGACATCCTGGCTGAAATAGCCGATGGTGATGCCGCGATCGGTCGAGACCACGCCTTCGTCGGGCGCTTCCTCGCCGGTGATCATCCGGAAGAGCGTGGTCTTGCCGGCGCCGTTCGGCCCGACCAGCCCGACCTTCTCGCCCTTCAGAAGCCCTGCCGAGGCCTCGATGAAGACGATCTGCTTTCCGTTCTGCTTGCTGATGTTCTCGAGGCGGATCATGGAAATGGGGAACCTTGGAAGGTGCGGCGCCAATTGCCGCCGTGGGTCGACGATTGGCGGAACCGCGCCGTCATCCCGGGCTTGACCCGGGATCCATCGAGGGGTGCCGAAGCTCTACGATGGATCCCGGATCGGCGCCGCGTCGCGGCTTGTCCGGGATGACGGAGGATGGATGAATTGATTGGAGAGCGCTCTACGCGATGAAGGCGGTCAGGGGAAGGCTATTGGCCGTGATCAGGCCGAGATGACCGCGCTGCGGGCATTGGCCGCGCTGAGGAGATCGGCGGGCGCCAGCGCGATCTGCAGGCCGCGCTGGCCGCCGTTGACATAGACCAGTGCTTCCGAAGAGGCCGCCTCGTCCACGATCGTCGGCAATTTGCGCTTCTGGCCGAAGGGGCTGACCCCGCCGACCTTGTAGCCGGTCAGGCGCTCGGCATCCGGCACCGGCATCATTGCCGCAGCCTTCCCGCCGAAACCCGCTGCGACCTTCTTCATGCTGGCCTCGCGGTCGGAGGCTAGCACGATGCAGACCGGCTTGCCGTCGACCTGCGCGATCAGCGTCTTGAGCACGCGATGGGGCGGCTCGCCCAGCGCCTCCGCCGCCTGCAACCCGACGCGCTCGGCATTCGGATCGTAGGTATAGCTGTGCAGCTCGAAACGGATTCCGAGCTGCTTCAGCGCCAGCGTGGCGGGCGTCGTCTGGGCCATCGTCCGGACGTCGTGTGGGGGAACATAAATCTCTGACTCTCTCTGCAGAGATTTCCTCGTAATATCAATGGGTCTTGCCTGAAGGCGTTCGACATCCTCTGACTCGCGAAACGCAGTTACGAGACTCGATCTAGGGTCCCTCGCAAAAGCGTGACTCAACGAAAAACCCCGCAGAATTTTGCTCTCCAGGGCTTCTCTGGCACGGCTATTCGGCCTGTCTAACGCCTAACCACCCGCGTCCAGGTTTGCGGGATGTCGAAGAAGCCAGCCCCTATAGCGTAAATTGCAGCAGAACCATGCCCCAAGATCTCTGGTTGCTCGTGAAAGCCAGACTCAAGGTGTTGGAGTGACGTCAAAAGCGGTTTCTCCGGCGTAGCCGAGATAGCGCTGCGCCTCCGCAGGCGACAGACCCATTCGGCCGGAGCGGGCGCGTTGGCCCTTTGCCTTGAATCGACGCCCATCCGCTGCTGAGGAGGTCAAAAATGCCCTCTGGACTGCCTGGGCGCAGCTATACGATCGCTCGACTCTCAGATCGAGTGTCACGCGAAAAAGTGTTCCATCGTTCCGAGTTCACCGAAAAAGCCACCCCAGCACTAAGATTACCCGCAGAACTCGGACTCGATGGCTTCCCTCAACGGATAGCGGACTCAGAACAGCGAAAGAGCTTGTCGAGCGCCAGACCGGTGAATCGCGATCGTCTCGATCGGGCTGCTTGGCGATGGCTGAGCAAGTCGGAGCGGTCGGAAGCCCGGCACTTGCCCGCTGAAACGCCCTCAAGGCAGGGGATTGCATGCAGGAGGTTGGCTGCACGGACCGTCGGCCAGGTCGACGGGAATCTCCAGTGCCGAAGGCGGCAGCTGATTTCGGCAGGGCCGCCTGCACAAACTGGATCCCCGTAATCACAAGGATACGCCTGCTACCGACCTGACGATCGCTTCACGAGTAAGTTGGGCTCGTGAAGCCCAGCTGACGGAAAAGATTACCTCCGAGGAGCACACTGTCGCAGAAATCGGACACAAATCCGACCGCAGCGGCAAAATCCTGACTCAGCCCAGTTGGTCGCCACAGTGGAAAATCGGCTACCGTCTGCGAAGGTGTGCCCGAGGGATTGAGGGGCAAACCGGTATTTCTGCAGATCGAGCCACGGCTAGCCGATCATTCCGCGTACCGCTGATATCGTCCGGCACAGGTCATTGGAGAGAAGCATGTTCACTCACGTCATGATCGGCAGCAACGACCTAGAGCGGGCTCGCGCTTTCTACGACGCCACATTCGCCGCGCTGGGCGGCGAGCCCGGCGAGATGGATGCCGGCGGCCGGCTGATTTATGCCCATGAAGGCGGCCGCTTGATGATCACGAAGCCGATCGACGGCAATCCGGCGACCTCGGCCAATGGCGGGACAATTGGCATCGCCGCTGCGAGCCGTGACCATGTCCTCGCTTGGCACCAGGCCGGCACCTCGCATGGCGGGACTGCGATCGAGAGCCCACCCAGCGAGCGCCCGAACGGAGCTTTTGTGGCCTACCTTCGCGACCCCGACGGCAACAAGCTCACCGCCCGCTCCCAGGCGAGGAACTAACCAAAGCCGGCCTCGCGGGGATCCGTGCGCAGCAAATAGTTGTCTCTCCGCGTAGTTCTTCTGCAAAAATCGGACTCCTGGTATCCATGAGACGAGAAATCCTGACTCCACGCAGGAAGGCCGAGGCTCTAGAAGTCCAGTGACGGCGGTAGAAGGACGGTGGCACACCGGCTCGTCGGCTCCTATCGTGACCGGCGCGTGCAGAGCGCAGGGATAGACAACAACGACATGAAGACAAGCTCTGCTCAGGCCGACCTGTTTGATGACGCGCCCGGTTACCGGGAGACGCCGCGGCCAGCGCCGAGGAAGCGTCAGCCTGCAGCGCCGCCACACGTCGGCTGGGACGACGACGAAGCCGCTCAACGACTAGAGCAGACTGGGCGCTTCAGGATTCTACGGAAGCTTGTACCGCGCGCCGTCATCCCGCGGGCTGAAAGCGCCTTTCCGAACCTTGCGGTCCTGGTCGATACGGAGACGACGGGTCTGAACCACGCCAAGGATGAGGTCATCGAAATCGGGGCGGTCGCGTTCACCTACGACAACGAGGGAGTGATCGGCGATGTCGTTGGCGTCTACAGCGGGTTGCGCCAGCCGTCGGAACCGATCCCAGCCGAGATTACGCGCCTGACCGGGATCACCGATGAGCTGGTGGCGGGCCTGGAAATCGACTTGCCCGCCCTCGATGCTCTGGTGGATCCAGCGGACCTGGTGATCGCACACAACGCTGCGTTCGATAGGCCGTTTTGCGAGAGCCTCTCGCGGACTTTCGCTGCGAAGGCCTGGGCATGCTCCGTCAGGGAGGTCCCGTGGGCGGATCTTGGCTTCGAGGGAAACAAACTCGGCTACCTCGTCGGACAATCCGGTCTGTTTCATGAGGGGCATCGAGCGACGGACGATTGTAACGCGCTGCTGGAAGTGTTGGCCCGTCCGGTGGGAGAGGATGGGCTTTCGCCTTTCGCTGCGCTTCTCCGATCGAGCCAACAGAGTCGGGTCCGCATCTACGCGGAGAACGCGCCCTTCGATATGAAGGACCACCTCAAAGGCCGAGGCTATCGCTGGTCCGACGGGAGTGACGGTCGGCCCCGAGCCTGGTGGATCGAGATCGATGAAGAGCTCTGCAACGATGAGCTCCGTTATCTTCGTACCGACATCTACGGTTGGGAAGACGCGGAGCCCCTCACTTCGCGCCTAACCGCGCTGGATCGATATCGCGCGTAGGTAGGCGTAATTCTCTCAAGCGCCCAACTCGTCGCATTCAAGTAGCTGAGGATCGACGCCCTCAATCTCGATCCCAACTGGCTCTACACCGCCATCACCTGCGGGTGCAGGACGTGCCATGGTTGGATCCGCTCAAGCACTGGATCGCGATTGGACGTCAGCCGGCACATACGCGCCGCTTGGTCGGGGACGGTGAGGCCAAGTCTGCGCGCCAAGCTTGACGCGTATCCCTTTTGTTATACGCTGTATTACAAATTGAGATTATCCAAATGAGCAAAGCTGAGCTATCCGACCCGATCGCGTTGAGGGTCCCCGTCGACGTCCTGGCTGACATCGAGAAGATCGCCAAGGTCTCCGAGCGCACGCGCTCCTGGGTGATCGTTCGAGCGCTGCGGTTGTATCTGGCCAGCGAGGGAGCCGATTGCCTCGCGATACTTCGTGGACGTGAAGAGGCCGCGGAAGGCGGCGGTCACGACTCTGACGACGTGATCGCGGAATGGCCTGCTGCCGGTTTCGTGGACGCTCAGTTAAGCTAACCCGACCTTCTTTTCGAACTCGACCGGGCTGATGTAGCCGATGGTCGAGTGCCTGCGAACGGCATTGTAGAAGCGCTCGATGTAATCGAACACGTCGGCACGAGCATCGTCACGTGTCCGGTACACCCTGCCTCTGATCCGCTCGGTCTTCAGCGACGAGAAGAAGCTCTCCATCGCGGCGTTGTCCCAGACATTGCCGGAGCGGCTCATCGAGCAGGTGACGCCGTTGTCGGCCATGAGCTTCTGGAACTGCTCGCTGGCATACTGGCTGCCCTGGTCCGAATGCTGCAGCAGGGCATCCGGCTTTCCTCTGCGCCAGATCGCCATTATCAGCGCATCGGTCACGAGCCCGGCGGTCATTTCGGGCTTCATCGACCAGCCCACCACACGGCGGGAGAAGAGATCGATGACGGCGGCAACGTACAGCCAGCCCTCTGCGGTCCAGATATAGGTGAAGTCGGCGATCCAGCGCTGGTTCGGACGCTCGGCATGGAACTCCCGGCCGAGCGTATTCGGCGCGATGGCCGATCGCTGGCCACCGTCCTTGGGCAGGCTGCGCCGACGCGGCCTGGCACGCAAAGCCTGGGCACGCATCAGCCTCTCGATGCGATGCAGGCCGCAATCGATGCCTTCCGCCAGCACGTCCCGCCAGACACGCCTGGCACCATAGGTCCGATCCGAACCAAGGAAGCTTGCCCGGACCCTGTTGCCGATCTCCTCGTCGTCGCGTGCTCGACGGCTCGGTGATCGGTTGAGCCAGGCATGGAAGCCCGAGCGCGACACATCCAGCGCTTCGCAAAGCCATGCCACCGGCCAGATCCCCCGGTGCTTCGCAATGAACGTGAACCTCATGTCACGTCCTTCGCGAAGTAGGCTGCGGCCTTTTTTAAGATGTCGCGCTCCGCCTTGAGCTTGGCCACCTCGCGCCGCAGCTTCTCGATCTCAAGCTGCTCCGGCTTCATCTGGCCGTGGCCGGGAAAGGCTTGCGCTGGATCGGCAGAAAAGAGCTTCACCCATTTGCGCAACTGGTTCTCATGGACATCCAGGTCCCGAGACGCCTGCGGCACACTCACTCCGCGATCCTTGATCAGGCGAACCGCCTCGATCTTGAACTCACGCCCAAACTGTCGTCGCCGCATACGCCACCTCCGGTTTCATGAAACACCCAATCTCGGTGTCCACGAAACCGGCAGCAGGCCAGAACTGGAAAGAATCATTCGCAGCAAGGTCTCTTGGTGAAGGTCTGGCGTTCGTCGGAGGCGAGAGCCCACATCCCCGAGGAAGCACGATACCTACGGGATCAGAGTCATTGCTGGCTGCGGGCGAGCTATACACACTCACGGAGGTCAGCCAGTTCAGAGAACCGCGAGAAGGCAGTCAAACTTAGGCGCTTTCGCCTCGGGCTGCTTTTTCGAGCTCGTCCTGGCTCATAATCACACCCCTACGCAGGACAGCGCAGGCGCGCAGAAATGGTTTGGCTTGCGCCTCGCGAAAAATCCGCAGCGCGTCGACCGCCGTTGCGGCGCGGTCGGTGGTGGTTGAGCTGCGGAAGGTAGAGCGAACTTGATACACGATGGGCCTCAGCGATGGGTTCAGGGGGTGTGATACCTCAAAAAATTTCGGCGTCGATAATCCTTTCCGGCCTGGGGCAGTTCTCGTGACGAACTTGGCTGGGGCTTACGCTTTGCGAGCGCTAAAGGCGGCCCGGATTTCGTCCAAACCAGGACTCCCGCGCGGACGATCCAGTCATAAGTCGGACCCTGGCGTTTGCATCTTCGCGTTAGATTGACTCACGGCAGCATATTCGGGGAGCGCCGCGCTGCGTTGGGATCAGCAGTAGCCTCTGCGGGTCCGCTCAATTTTAGGTTGCTGCTAAATTTTACTTCAGCCACGCGGAAATTCTGCTGCGGGTCGCCTCTTTTCTTAGCGGTACGCTACCGCCTATAGGGGCGCCATGCTCATCGGTTCGACCATATGTGTTTCGGCGTGCAAGTTTGACCCCATGAGGCGGGGGATCGGCGTCCAAGTTT
>NZ_JBMDKB010000089.1:0-553 GCF_057809495.1 Allobosea sp. FG18 | reverse complement strand
GCCGCGCGCGAGATCAACATGGGCGCCGACGACCTGTCGAAGCGCACCGAGGAGCAGGCCTCCTCGCTCGAGGAGACCGCCGCCACGACCGAGGAACTCGCAGCCTCGGTCAAGGCCTCGGCCCAGGCCTCGAAGGACGCGGCCCGGATCGCCGACGAGGCGATGCAGGCCGCCGAGAGCGGCGGTGCCATCGCCGGCCAGGCGGTCGACGCCATGGCCCGCATCGAGACGGCCTCGCAGAAGATCTCCGACATCATCCGCGTGATCGACGACATCGCCTTCCAGACCAACCTCTTGGCGCTCAACGCGGCGGTCGAGGCGGCCCGCGCCGGCGAGGCCGGCAAGGGCTTCGCGGTGGTGGCCTCCGAGGTGCGGACCCTGGCGCAGCGCTCGGGCGAGGCGGCCAAGGACATCTCCGGGCTGATCTCCTCGTCCAATGCCGAGGTCGGCGAGGGCGTGAAGCTGGTGCGTCAGGCCGGCGACCAGCTCGCCCGCATCCTCGCGGCCTCGCAGAAGGTCGCGGCGACGATCGCCGACATCTCGGCAGCCTCGG
>NZ_JBMDKB010000088.1:0-597 GCF_057809495.1 Allobosea sp. FG18 | reverse complement strand
CCAGGGCATCGCGATGAACCAGAAGAAGCTGCGGCGGCTCTATCGCGAGGAGAAGTTGCAGGTGCGCCGGCGTGGCGGCCGCAAACGGGCATTGGGCACGCGCAGGCCCATGCTGGTGCCTGATCGGGCCAATGCGCGCTGGAGCCTCGATTTTCTCTCCGACACGATCTCGGACGGTCGCCGCTTCAGGGTGCTCGCCATCGTCGACGACTATACGCGCGAGTGCCTCGCGCTCGTCGCCGACACTTCGCTCTCGGGCCTGCGCGTGGCTCGCGAACTGGATGGCGTCATTCGCTTGCGCGGCCGGCCGGGGACGATCGTGTCCGACAACGGCACAGAGTTCACCTCGATGGCGATCCTGCGCTGGTGCCAGGAGACCGGCGTCGAATGGCACTACATCGCTCCCGGCAAGCCAACGCAGAATGCCTTCGTCGAGAGCTTCAACGGGCGTTTCCGGGACGAGTGCCTCAACGACACGCTGTTCTCGACGCTTGCCGAGGCCCGCAGCGCCATCACCTCATGGAAGGAGGACTACAACCGCCACCGACCCCACTCGGCCCTCGGCAACATCACGCCCGCCGAGTTCGCCCTCAAATC
>NZ_JBMDKB010000087.1:0-628 GCF_057809495.1 Allobosea sp. FG18 | reverse complement strand
TGAAGGGCAGCATGATATGGACCATGCCGATCAGCGTGCCGCCCATGTTGTGCACCAGCTGCAAGGGCTCGCTCCAGAGGCCGAGCTTCATGCCCCATGTGTTGATGAGCCCACTGCGCTGGAGCAGCACGAGCCAGGCATAGGTGCGCACCAGCAGCGAGGTCCAGAACGGCAGGAGCACCGCGATCATGCAGAGATTGGCGGCGCGGCGCGGCAGTTGCGACAGGAAATAGGCCAGGGGATAGCCGAGCAGGATACAGATCAGCGTGGTAACGAAGCTGATCTCGAAAGTGGTACGGAAGGTCCGGCCATAGGAAGGCTCGGCCAGCATGCGCCGATAGTGTTCGAGGCTCAGCGCTCCGTTATCGTCGAGGAAGGATAGGCCGAAGAGCCAGCCGACGGGGACCAGCATGGTGACGGTGACGAGCAGGAGCGCCGGCGCCGCCAGCCCTGCGAGCCCCATGCGCTCGCGCCACTGGTCGCGCCGCAGGCCGGCGGCGTGGTCGTCCCCGGCCGAACCGGCGGGATCGAAGGCGCTGACGGTCGTCACAGCGCGCCTCGCGCCTCGTCGGGCAGCAGCACGGTATCGGAGACCGCGATGCCGATGCGGACGGGCGTTCCGGGCGCA
>NZ_JBMDKB010000086.1:0-733 GCF_057809495.1 Allobosea sp. FG18 | reverse complement strand
TCGACCTGGAAAAGGCCACGGAGTCGCTGACCGGCGCCATGACCTCGCTGAAGTCCCTCTCCTCGACCTTCGGCTCGCAGCTCTCGGTCGCGCAGACCCGCCAGGACTTCACCAAGGAGATGTCGAGCGTCCTCAAGACCGGCGCCGACACTCTCGTCAACGCCGATGCCAACGAGGAAGCCGCCGCGCTGCTCACCCTGCAGACTCGCCAGCAGCTCTCGCAGACGGCTCTGTCGCTGGCCTCCCTGGCCGACCAGGCGGTCCTGCGTCTGTTCTGATCCTTCGTCCGCAGAAGCGGGCAGCCTGCAGAACGCGGGCCGAAGACAAGAAAGGTGGCGGAGCTCCGGCTCCGCCACCTTTTTCTTTGCCCGAGATGGGGTTTCCCCGGCGGTAACCTTACCGGCCCATGAGCGGAATTAACGGTTTGTTATAGCTAACAAGCGATGATCGGCCATCACTCGACCGGCGCAGAACGCGCTCAGGAACCTGACGATGGCCAACACGATTCTTTCGAGCGGCGTCCGCAACAACCTGCTCACGTTGCAGAAGACAGCAGCCGAGCAGTCCGTGCTCCAGAACCGTCTCGCCACCGGCAAGAAGGTGAACTCGGCGATCGACAACCCGGTGAACTACTTCACCGCGCTCTCGCTGAACGACCGCTCGAGCCAGCTCACCGGCCTGCTCGACGGCATGTCGAACGGCATCCAGACCATCCAGGCGGCCTCGAAGGGCA
>NZ_JBMDKB010000085.1:0-774 GCF_057809495.1 Allobosea sp. FG18 | reverse complement strand
CTGCTCGACGGCATGTCGAACGGCATCCAGACCATCCAGGCGGCCTCGAAGGGCATCGACAGCATCACCAAGCTGGTGTCTTCGATGCAGTCGACCATCAAGCAGGCCCAGGCCGACGCGGCTCAGAACCGCCCGACCGCGACCGGCACCGCCCTCGCCACCGCCGCCGAGAAGATCGCCACCAGCAAGAGCCTCAAGGACATCGTCCTCGACAAGGGCCTCAGCGGCGGCGTCGACACCGTCAACAACACCACCGGCGCAGCCGCCCCGGATACCATCGCCGACGATGCCTCCGCGACGGCGACCCGCTCGGGTAACCTCGGCATCGTCACCGGCGGTGGCACGACCGTCAAGGTCGCCGCGATCAGCATCAAGGCCGGCTCCAATACCTACGAGGCCAGCTTCGACGCCACGAACATGACGGTTCGCGACCTCGTCAACGAGGTGAACAAGTCGGGCATCGCCACCGCCTTCGTCGACGAGAAGGGCCAGTTCAACGTCAAGGGCACTGGCTCCGAGACGCTGCAGTTCGGCTTCGGCACGGCCGACGCCGCGACCTCCGCCGCCGCCGACATCACGACGGCGAAGACCGCGGCTCTCGCCGACTCCAAGGACGCTGACGCTACGGGCGACAACAACCTCGCGCTCGGCCTCACCGCCGACAGCTACACCGTCGGCACCGTCGCTCAGAACGTCACCTCGGCGGTCCGTTCGAACCTCATCCAGCAGTTCAACGACCTGCGCACGCAGATCGACGAACTCGCCAAGGATTCG
>NZ_JBMDKB010000084.1:0-995 GCF_057809495.1 Allobosea sp. FG18 | reverse complement strand
GTGCGGCCGCCTTCGCGGATGGCGAAGCGGAGCTTCTCTTCCATCGCGATCGGGGCGATCAGCGTCACCTCCATCGAGATGTTGTCGCCCGGCATCACCATCTCCGTGCCCTCGGGCAGCGAGACCACGCCGGTCACGTCCGTCGTGCGGAAGTAGAACTGCGGGCGGTAGTTGGTGAAGAACGGCGTGTGACGGCCACCCTCTTCCTTCGTCAGGATGTAGGCCTCGGCCGTGAACTTCGTGTGCGGCTTCACCGAACCCGGCTTGCACAGCACCTGGCCGCGCTCGACGTCCTCACGCTTCGTGCCGCGCAGCAGCGCGCCGATGTTGTCGCCCGCCTGGCCCTGGTCCAGCAGCTTGCGGAACATCTCGACGCCGGTCACCGTCGTCTTCACGGTGTCCTTCAGGCCGACGATCTCGATTTCCTCGCCAACCTTGACGATGCCGCGCTCGACGCGGCCGGTCACCACCGTGCCACGGCCCGAGATCGAGAACACGTCTTCGACCGGCATCAGGAACGGCAGGTCGATCGGACGCTCCGGCTGCGGGATGTAGTCGTCGACCGTCTGCATCAGCGCGACCACCGCGTCATGGCCGATCGCCTTGTCGCCGTTGTCCAGCGCGACCTTGGCCGAGCCCTTGGTGATCGGGATGTCGTCGCCGGGGAAATCGTACTTCGACAGAAGCTCGCGGATCTCCATCTCGACCAGCTCGAGCAGCTCGGCGTCGTCGACCAGGTCGACCTTGTTCATGAACACCACCAGCGCGGGAACGCCGACCTGGCGCGCCAGCAGGATGTGCTCGCGGGTCTGCGGCATCGGGCCGTCGGCAGCCGAAACCACCAGGATCGCGCCGTCCATCTGCGCCGCGCCCGTGATCATGTTCTTCACGTAGTCGGCGTGGCCGGGGCAGTCGACGTGCGCATAGTGACGGTTCGCCGTCTCGTACTCGACGTGAGCCGTCGAGATCGTGATGCCGCGAGCCTTCTCTTCCGG
>NZ_JBMDKB010000083.1:0-1188 GCF_057809495.1 Allobosea sp. FG18 | reverse complement strand
TCTGATAATGTAGAGTGAAGCTCGATTTGCAGCATCCAGCGGTGCTTCACTTCTAGTGAGTAACCAACGCCGTATTTGTGACCGACGCCTTGGGTGGTCCAACCTCCGATCGCATCAACGATGTCGGCTGGACACTCAGCAGCGCGCAGTCGGTCGCGTAGACTATGCCGGAAAGAGTGGATGACGCAGCCTGCCGGTAGGCGACTGCGAAGCCAGTTGTTCAACGAGGCGCTCGCGGAATTGGCGCTCACATCAGTCAGCGTTGCGTACCTAGGAAACAACAGCCTGCTGTTTGTGACCGCGACGAGGCGCAGAGCCGCCGCGAGGGACGCACCGACAAGCGGGACTTCTCGGGTGCTGGAGGCGGTCTTCAACGAACGCCAAGGATGCGCCCGAACCATGATGTGCGGAGTGATACTGGAGAGCTTGAGGTCCGCTCTCTGTAACCCCAGAGCTTCCGCCAATCTCAGCCCGGTATCACTGATAAGCGCGATGAGAAGACGCTTGTCGTCGTCCATGTCCAGACAGGTCGCCTGCACGGATCGGATCACATTGTCGGGGACCGGGGGCCGGACAGTCCTGACCCCGACTTCTGGGAGAAAGGTGCGGGAGAACGGGTTGGGGCACGGCAAACCATGCTCGGAGATGGTTAGGTTCACCACCGCCCTCACGGTCGCGAAGACCCTCCTGATCGAACTGGTCGTTAGCTTCTTGGCGATGAGAAAGTCGCGGAATCTACCTGCATCGGAGCGCGTGAGTTCTACAACAACGGCGTCGCCGAGGCACTGAACGACATAGCCGAGGTTCCGATCGGTTGAAGTGTTGAACGCCTTGCCTCTCCCAACGCCTTTGAGGCGTCGATACAGAGCCCCGGCATCCGAGAGCCTGATCGAAGGCGCTGCGGGAACGATCCCGGCAATCACAGGGGAAAGCGACACGGCAGGGGCGCTGCGAAGCACTTTCTCCAGTCGCATCTGAGCCCAAACAACCTCCAACTGCGCAGAAAGCGCGCTGGCTGCTTTCCGGGCTTGGGGCAAAGACCGCGTGTGGAGGCAGGTGACGATTCGCGGCTTATCGAATCGATCGAGAAGTGACTTCGGAACCCGGCGGGAGAAGTAGAACACCCCGCATTTGGTGAAGGTATAAATCGCTTTTTGGTCTACCACACGGTACACTCTGAGCATGATC
>NZ_JBMDKB010000082.1:0-1288 GCF_057809495.1 Allobosea sp. FG18 | reverse complement strand
GCGGGAGTGTCTGAATTTTTGTGTCCGGGGCGGGTTGAGTTTCACGCGATGATGAAGCGCTCCTCGAACAGAATGGCGAACTGGGATTTTGCCTCCCCCCATTCGCGCGGTGGCATTTTCCACTCTGCCGTGGCATCGCGCAAGACCAGCCAGATGAGCTTCGTCGCAGCCTCGTCCGTCGGAAAATGGCCTCGAATTCGGACCGCCCGGCGCAATTTTGCGTTCAAAGCTTCTATGGAATTCGTGGTGTAGATGATTTTGCGCACGGCTTCCGGAAAGGCAAAAAACGGGATGACGCGGTCCCAGTTCCGGCGCCAGGCCTGGGCGATGGCCGGGTATTTCTGGCCCCAGAATCCGGCTTCGAAGGCCTCGAGCGCGGCCATTCCGGCCTCGGCGTCCTTGGCCCGGTAGATCATGCGCAGCGCCGGCACGACGGGCTTACGATCCTTCCAGGAGACGAACTCCAGCGAGTGCCGGATCAGGTGAACCACGCAGGTCTGGACGATCGCCTGCGGGAAGACCGCGTTGATCGCCTCGGGGAAGCCCTTCAGGCCGTCGACGACGGCGATCAGCACATCTTCGACGCCGCGGTTCTTCAGCTCGTTCATGACGCGCAGCCAGAACTTCGCACCCTCGGTCGTCTCGATCCAGATGCCGAGAATGTCCTTGGTGCCGTCGGCCTGGACGCCCAGCGCCAGGTAGACCGCCTTGTTGCGGACCAGGCCCTCGTCGCGGATCTTCACCCGCATCGCGTCGAAAAAGACCAGCGGATAACTTGGCTCCAGCGGCCGATTCTGCCACTCGCTCACCGTCTCCAGTACGGCGTCCGTCACCGTCGAGATCAGGTCGGGCGAAACGTCCAGGCCATAGATCTCCAGCAAATGCCCCTGAATCTCCCGGACGCTCATGCCGCGCGCGTACATCGAGATGATCTTCTCGTCGAAACCGGGGAAGCGACGCTGATACTTCGCGATCAGCTTCGGATCGAAGGTGCCCTCCCGATCGCGCGGGATCCGCAGCTCCAGCTTCGAGCTCTCGCCCAGAACCGTCTTCTTCGAATAGCCGTTGCGCCGGTTGGCTTTGCCCGCTGCCGCCTCGCCGTCGAGGTGATCGTCCAGCTCCGCCGACAGAACCCGGTTCGCCAGAGCCTTCTTCAGCTCGTCGACCAGCCCGTCCTTTGCGAAAACAGCCCGCGGGTCACGCCCGGCAAGCAACTGATCCAGTGTGTCCTTCTTGATGACCATATGCGCCCTCCATCGGCGTCACTATGGCCCCGCAACACAAAATC
>NZ_JBMDKB010000081.1:0-1290 GCF_057809495.1 Allobosea sp. FG18 | reverse complement strand
CTCCCGGGTGATCTCTCTCGCGGACGACATCGCACGTTCGATGAGTGCTGTGTCGGCACGTGTGGCGGTGGTCCAGGGCAAGAACGCGATCGGCATCGAACTGCCCAACACCCGCCGCGAGACCGTCTTCCTGCGCGAGTTGCTCGCCAGCCAGGATTTCGAGGCGACCAAGCACAAGCTCGCGCTCTGCCTCGGCAAGACCATCGGCGGCGAGCCGGTGATCGCGGACTTGGCGCGCATGCCGCACCTGCTGGTGGCGGGCACCACCGGCTCGGGCAAGTCCGTCGCGATCAACACCATGATCCTGTCGATCCTCTACCGGCTGAAGCCGGAGGAGTGCCGCCTGATCATGGTCGATCCCAAGATGCTCGAACTCTCCGTCTATGACGGCATCCCGCATCTGCTCACTCCCGTCGTCACCGATCCCAAGAAGGCGGTCGTCGCCTTGAAATGGGCGGTGCGCGAGATGGAGGAGCGCTACAAGAAGATGTCGAAGCTCTCGGTGCGCAACATCGACGGCTTCAATGCAAGGGTCGGCGAGGCGAAGGCCGCCGGCGAGGTCATCACCCGCACGGTCCAGACCGGCTTCGACAAGCATTCGGGCGAGGCGATCTACGAGGAGGAGGTCATGGACCTCGAGCCTCTGCCCTATATCGTCGTCATCGTCGACGAGATGGCCGACCTGATGATGGTCGCCGGCAAGGAGATCGAGGGCACGATCCAGCGCTTGGCCCAGATGGCCCGCGCCGCCGGCATCCATGTCGTGCTCGCCACGCAGCGCCCCTCGGTCGACGTCATCACCGGCACGATCAAGGCGAACTTCCCGACCCGCATCTCCTTCCAGGTCACCTCGAAGATCGACTCGCGCACGATCCTCGGCGAGATGGGCGCCGAGCAGCTGCTCGGTCAGGGCGACATGCTCTACATGGCCGGCGGCGGGCGCATCACCCGCGTCCACGGCCCCTTCGTCTCGGACAACGAGGTCGAGAAGGTCGTCGCCCACCTCAAGACCCAAGGCCGGCCGCAATATCTCGACGCCGTCACCTCCGAGGAGGACGAGGGTGGCGAGGACGAGGACGGCGCCGTCTTCGACAAGAGCGGCATGGGCCAGGCCGACTCGGACGACCCCTACGAGCAGGCGGTCGCGGTCGTGCTGCGCGACAAGAAGGCCTCGACCTCCTATATCCAGCGCCGCCTCCAGATCGGCTACAACCGCGCCGCATCCATCATGGAGCGCATGGAGAACGAGGGCATCGTCGGACCAGCTAACCACGCCGGGAAAAGAGAGAT
>NZ_JBMDKB010000080.1:0-1328 GCF_057809495.1 Allobosea sp. FG18 | reverse complement strand
TGAAACGGCCCCCGAATTCCCCGGACAGGTCTCACCCTTAAAATAAGGGTTGGGAGTAATGTCGTGTCTATGACTGGTTCTTATCCGAAGGTTGAGGTCCTGACCGGGCCTGAGCGGCGTCGCCGGTGGTCGGTTGCGGAGAAGTTGGAGATCGTCGCGCAGACGCGCGAGGCGGGTGTCACGGTCAGCCTTGTGGCACGCCGGTGCGGCGTGTCGCCGAACCAGCTTTTCACGTGGCGGCGGCTTGCCGAGCAAGGGGCGCTGACCGCGACGGCGGCCGAGGAGGAAGTGGTCCCGGCCTCCGCCTTCCGGGCGCAGCAGGAGCAAATCCGCGAATTGCAGCGGCTCCTGGGCAAGAAGACCCTGGAGGTGGAAATCCTGAAGGACGCCCTCGAACTGGCGGAGGATATAAAAAAACGGAGATTGCGGTCGCTGTCGCTGCCCAAGGACGGTTTGCCATGAACACCGTCGCCGCGACGCTGGACGTGGCCCGTTCGCATCTCGCCGCCCGGCTGGCGCAGCGGACGGCCGGGCGCTCTCCCCAGCGCAGAGGCCGTCCGCCCCTGCCGGAAGAGGCGCTCCTGGCCGAGATCGAGACGGTCATCGAGGACATGCCAACCTACGGCTATGCTCGCGTCTGGGCCAGATTGCGCCGCAAAGCCCTGACCGAGGGCCGTGCGCCCGCCAATCGCAAGCGCGTCTATCGGGTGATGAAGGTCCATGGCCTTCTGCTCGAACGCCATGCTGGCGGGGTCGAGCGCCGTCACGACGGCCGCATCGCCGTCGAACGCTCCAACCTGCGCTGGTGCTCGGACGGCTTCGAGATCGGCTGCGACAACGGCGAAAAGGTCCGCGTCGCCTTCGCGCTCGATTGCTGCGACCGGGAAGCCATTGGCCATGTCGCCACCACCGAGGGCATCAAGGGCGAAGATGTCTGCGACCTGATGGTCACCGCCGTCGAGCACCGCTTCGGCAAGGTCAACCGCCTGCCGCAGACCATCGAATGGCTGACCGATAACGGCTCCTGCTACATCGCAGGTCCGACCCGCCGCTTTGCCCGCGATATCGGCCTGGAGCCGCTCACAACTCCGGTCCAGAGCCCGCAGAGCAACGGCATGGCCGAAGCCTTCGTGCGAACCTTCAAGCGCGACTACGTCTCGGTGAACCCCATCCCCGATGCCAAAACCGTCATGCTCGCCCTGCCGGAATGGTTCGACCACTACAACGAGCTTCACCCGCACAGGTCGCTCGGATATCGTTCACCCCGCGAGTTCATCGCGGCCCATGCAGCACCGTGAGAAATGTCCGGGCTTTTGGGGGCTACAACA